>JBILLY010000608.1:0-3741 GCA_044375835.1 Opitutaceae bacterium | reverse complement strand
CCGCCGCGGCTCGGGTAGGGCGAAGCGTCCCCGCCGAGCCGTCGCGGTTTCAGCGTGTCATTACCCCCGCGTCGTCGCTCCGCCGATGCAGGATCCCGGCTCACCCGAGCCGGGATCCTGCATCCGTAGCCCGCTTCGTGAGAAGCGGGACGATTGAGGTGAGAAGCGGGACGATTGAGCCATGCCGCGTCGCCGCGGTTTGCACGCCTCATGCGTGTCCCGGCCCCCGCGCATCGCTCCAGTTGTTCTACCTTCGCCCGGCGCCGCGCGCCCAACGCTCGCCGACGGGTCCGCCCAACGCCCTCGACGCCCCGCGCCCGCACCGTCGCGCTCCGCCGATCAGGCGGAGCACGCACCGGTGCGCCGCCCCCTACATCCGAAAATCAGCGCAGATCAGCGGTTCAAGACTCTGCCGCTGCGGCCCTTCGTTCGCTCGCCCAAGCCTCGGCCTCGGCCGGGAATTCGCGATCACGCTCTGCCCCGCTCCCGCCTGGCCGCGCGCCTTTCCCTGCCCAAGCGCGCCTCCCGCCCGTGTCTCGCCCCGCGCACCGCCCCGCCCTCCGCTCGCCCCGCTGTATCCCTCGGGACCCATTTCGCCGTCGCCCTCCGCCGCACCACGCGGGACGTTGATCGTTCTTCGTTCGCCACCTTTCCGCCGCCGTCCCGCTCCGCCGCCGCCACCATGACCACCGCCGCTTCCTCCGCGCCCGCCCGTCACGCCCGGGGCGTCGGTCTCATGGTCTTCTCGGCCCTCGCCTTCACCGCCAACGTCCTGCTCATCCGCGCCCTCGGCGAACTCCAGGCCATCAACGTCTGGCTCGTTTCCACCGTCCGCTTCGTCGTCGGCCTCGCCGTCGTCGTCGCGTTTTACTGGCGCGACTTCGAGCCCACGCACCTGTTCCGCAATCCCAAGCTCGCCGTCCGCGGCCTGCTCGGCTCCGCCGGCGTCTACGGCTACTACCTCACCGTCGTCCACCTCGGCGCCGGCCGCGCCACGTTCATCAACAACACCTACGTCATCTGGGGGGCCCTCCTCGCCGTCTGGCTCCTCGGCGAACGCTTCCGCTGGCCCCTTGCCGTCGGCGGCCTCGCCGCCCTCGGCGGTCTCGCCCTGCTCACCCACGCCTTCGACCGCGGCGCCGCCGTCGACGCCTACGACCTCCTCGCCATCCTCGTCGCCTTCGGCTCCGCCCACATCGTCATCACCATCCGCCAACTCCACGCCACCGAGCACACCTCGACCATCTTCGCCGCCCAGTGCGTCTACGGACTCCTGCTCTGCACGCCCCCCGCCGTCCTCCAAGCCGCGCCCGCGACCCCCGCCGCCTGGGCCTTCATGGCCGCCGCCGGCCTCTGCGCCGCCCTCGGCCAGATCGCCATGACGCGCTCCTTCCGCGATCTCACCGTCGCCGAGGGTTCGTTGCTCCAGATGCTCGTCCCGCTCGGCATCGCCGTCGGCGGCGCCGTGTTTTTCGCCGAGCACTTCGCCCCCGTCGAACTCGCCGGCGCCGCCCTCATCCTCGCCGGCAGCGCCTTGCCCGCCGTGCGGCGTTGACGCCCCGGTCCGGCCGCGCAGGCTGCTTTGGCAAGAGTCCTGCTAAATTCGGGTCGCAGCCATCAAAACCCTTCCGTGTCGCTCCTCCAATCTCCCTACGACTCAGGCCCTTTTTTCGACGAAATGTATGTGACCGGCGACCCCGTTGAGGTCCGCCCGCACTACCGCCGCTTGGCCGGCCGGCTCGGCACCCTGGGCCTCGAGGAGTTCAACCAGCGCCGCAGCGCCGTCGACCTCGCCTTCCTCCGCCGCGGCGTCACCTTCACCGTCTACAGCGACTCGCAGGGCACCGAGCGCATCTTCCCCTTCGACCTCATCCCGCGCATCATTCCCAACTCGGAATGGACGCGCATCGAGGCCGGCCTCATCCAGCGCCTCACCGCGCTCAATCTCTTCCTAGACGACATCTACCACGGCCAGAAATGCCTCAAGGATAAGATCGTCCCCGCCTCCCTGATCCTCGGCGCGAAGCACTTCCGCCGCGAGTTCATGAACTTCTCGGTGCCCAAGGGCATCTACGTCCACATCTGCGGCACCGACCTCATCCGCGACGCCGCCGGCAACTACCTCGTCCTCGAGGACAACCTCCGCTGCCCCTCCGGCGCCAGCTACATGATCGAGAACCGCGCCGCCATGCGCCGCGCGTTCCCCAACCTTTTCCAGAGCTACGGCGTCCGCCCCGAGGAGAGTTACTCCGACGACCTGCTCAAGTCCCTCCTCCACCTCGCCCCCTCCGGCACCGACAAGCCCGGCGTCGTCCTGCTCACCCCCGGCGTCCACAACAGCGCCTACTTCGAGCACTGCTTCCTCGCCCGCCAAATGGGCATCCCCATCGTCGAGGGCCGCGACCTCGTCGTCCGCGATTCGCGCGTCTACATGCGCACCACCGCCGGCCTGATGAACGTCGACGTCATCTACCGCCGCATCGACGACGACTTCCTCGATCCCACCGTCTTCCGCCCCGACTCCATGCTCGGCGTCCCGGGCCTCGTGAACGCCTACCGCGCCGGCAACGTCGCCCTCGCCAACTCCATCGGCACCGGCGTCGCCGACGACAAGGTCATCTACGCCTACGTCCCCAAGCTCATCCGCTACTACCTCGGCGAGGACGCCATCCTCCCCAACGTGAACACCTACCTCGCGTCCGAGCCCTCGGACCGGAAGTTCATTTTGGAAAACATCGAGAAACTCGTCGTGAAGTCCGCCAACGAAGCCGGCGGCTACGGCATGTTGATCGGCCCCGCCTCCACCAAGGAGGAATGCGAATCCTTCCGCGCCCAGGTCGCCGCCAACCCGCGCAACTTCATCGCGCAGGATCCGATCATGCTCTCGCGCTCGCCCACTTGGTGCGACGGCCGCCTCGAGGGCCGCCACATCGACCTGCGCCCCTACATCCTCTACGGCGAAAAAATCACCGTCACCCCCGGCGGCCTCACCCGCGTCGCCCTCCGCAAAGGCTCCCTCGTCGTCAACTCCTCCCAAGGCGGCGGCTCCAAAGACACCTGGGTCCTCAAAGGCGACGAGTAATCCCCCGCCCGCGATTCCGCCTTTCGCCTTCCGCCTTCCGCCTTCCGCCTTTCCCCTTCTCCTCTTTTCCTCCCGTGCCCCCGCCCAAGGCCACTCCCTCCGCTCCCCCGCCGCTTCGCCCGCAGGCCACCGTCATGCTGGCTCGTGTCGCGCACTGCCTCTTCTGGATGGCCCGCTACATCGAGCGCGCGGAAAACACCGCCCGCCTCCTCGAGGTCAACCTCCAGTTCACCTTCGACTTCCAGGGCCTCGACTCCGCCCAGCAGAACCAGCACTGGGAATCCATCGTCCTCAGCACCGGCGAGGAGGTCCTCTTCGAGAAACTCTACCAGACCGTCGACAGCCACACCGTCACGGAATTCCTCGCCTTCGACCTCCGCAATCCCTCGTCGATCCTCAGCTGCGTCTACGCCGCCCGCGAAAACGCCCGCATGATCCGCGACCAGATCTCCCTCGAGATGTGGGAGACCATCAACGAACTCCACCTCTACCTGAAGTCCCGCTCCACCGAAGCGATCTGGAAAGACGGCCCCAACGAGTTCTTCGCCCACATCAAGCGCGTCTCCCACCTCTTCCAGGGCCTCACCGTCTCCACCTACATGCGCAGCGAGGGCTGGGAGTTCATCCAGTTCGGCAAATACCTCGAACGCGCCGACAAG
>JBILLY010000682.1:0-3428 GCA_044375835.1 Opitutaceae bacterium | reverse complement strand
GGACGAGGGGCGCGGCGACGTTGAGCGGAGAGGCGGGACGGGGGAAGGGGGAAAGCGGAAAGACGGAAAATTGGGAAATCGAGAAATTGGGAAAGTGGGAAACGGGGGGGCGAGGGGGGAGGGGGGAGAGGGGTTATAGGTCATGGGTCATGGGTTATGGGTGATGGGTTGTGGGTGAGGGGGTGGGGATGGTGCGCGGAGGGTTGCCGGCATGGTTTCTGCGGGTATGCACGCTCCATGCAAAACGGTGCGGCAACAGCGGCGACGGACGGGGGAGCGGCGGAGGCCGCGGGGGCCTTCGAGTTTCGGCTCAACGGCGAGCCGGTGCAGGTCGCGGGGGTGGCGCCGACCACGACGTTGCTGGACTGGCTGCGGCGGAGCGGGCGCACCGGGAGCAAGTGCGGTTGCGCGGAGGGCGACTGCGGGGCCTGCGCGGTGGCGCTGGTGGAGCGCGACGCGCGGGGGCAGGGGACTCTTCGGACGATCAACAGCTGCATCGCCCTGCTGCCGATGATGGCGGGGCGCGAAGTGGTGACGGTGGAAGGCGTGGCGAGCGGTGGGGCGGGCGCGGGGGCGTGCCGAGGGCACGAAGGTGGCGCGGCGGAGGGGCACGCGCACGCGGCGACGTCCGGTGCCGGCGGCACGGTGTGTCCGGGAGCGAGCGGTGGCGCGCACGGAGGACAAGTAGGGCACGGCGGCGCGGGGGGCGGGGCGACGGGCGGAGAGTCGGTGTGCGCGGCGATGGGCGGCGCGGAAACGGCGCACCTGCATCCGGTGCAGACGGCGATGGTGGAGCACTACGGGTCGCAGTGCGGCTACTGCACGCCGGGGTTCGTGATGGCGATGTTCGAGGGGTATCACCGGCCGGAGGTGGCGGGGCCCGCGCGGATCAACGACCAGTTGAGCGGCAACCTGTGTCGGTGCACGGGCTACCGGGCGATCCGCGAGGCGATGGCGGCGGCGCTGGCGCGGCGCGACGCGGGCGCGGGCGGGGCGACGGCGGAGGCGTGGACGCGGCGGCTGACGGAGCCGGTGGCGGCGCCGGGTGCGCTGGACTACGCGGCGGCGGGCGAGCGGTTTTTCCGGCCGGCGACGTTGGCGGACTTGCTGGCGCTGAAGGCGCGTTGGCCGGAGGCGAAGCTGGTGGCGGGCGCGACGGAAATCGGCGTGGAGCTGAACAAGAAGGGAAAGCCGTTTCCGCTGCTGATCTCGACGGAGGGCGTGGCGGAGTTGACGACGATCACGGCGACGCCGACGGCGTGGCGGATCGGCGCGGGGGCGACGTTGACGGCGGTGGAGGAAACGCTGGCGGGCGAGTATCCGGCGTTGGCGAAGATGCTCGGGGTGTTTGCGGCGCGACCGATCCGGAACCGCGCGACGCTGGGCGGGAATCTGGTGACGGCGTCGCCGATCGGGGACAGCGCGCCGGTGCTGCTGGCGCTGGATGCGGCGGTGACGTTGGCATCGGCGGGCGGCGAGCGGACGGTGCCGCTGGCGGAGTTTTTCACGGGCTACCGGCAGACGGTGTTGCGGGCGGACGAGGTGATGACGGCGGTGGTGCTGCCGCGCGGGGGGGCGGCGGCGGGCGGCACGCGGCGGACGGCGTTTTTCAAGGTGTCGCACCGGGTGGAACTGGACATCAGCATCGTGGCGGCGGCGTATCGGGTGGACTTGGACGCGGACGGGACGGTGCGCGAGGCGCGGCTGGCCTACGGCGGGGTGGCGGAGCGGCCGCGGCGGGCGTTGCGCGCGGAGGCGGCGTTGGCGGGCCGGCGGCTCGACGCGGCGACGGTGGCGGCGGTGGCGGAGGTGCTGCGGGGCGAGTTTACGCCGATCGACGATGTGCGGAGCGGAGCGGCGTATCGGCGCGGACAGATCGTCGCGCTGTGGGAGAAGTTCGCGGCGGGCGAGACGAGCGCGGTGGACGCGGCGCCGGCGTATGCGGCGGGCGAGCCGTGGCCGGTGGCGGAGGCGTCGCGGGCGCTGCGGCACGAGAGCGCGGTCGGGCACGCGACGGGGGCGGCGCGCTACGTGGACGACACGGCGCAGCGGCGGCCGATGCTGGATGTGTGGCCGGTGCGGGCGCCGCAGGCGCGGGCGAAGATCTTGCGCCGGGACGCGGCCAGGGCGCGGCGCGCGCCGGGCGTGGCGGCGGTGTTGCTGGCGGAGGATATCCCGGGCGAGAACAACACGGGGCCGGTGCGACACGACGAGCCGCTGTTGGCGACGGACGAGGTGCAGTTTCACGGACAGGTGGTGGCGCTGGTGGTGGGCGAATCGCTAGCGGCCTGCCGGGCGGCGGCGGCGCTGGTGGAGGTGGAGTATGCGCCGTTGCCGGCGATCGTGGGGATCGATGCGGCGCTGGCGGCCGGGAGTTTCCACACGGAGCCGCACACGCTGGTGCGCGGGGACTGCGCGGCGGCGCTGGCGGCGGCGCCGGCGACGGTGGAGGGCGTTTTTTCCTTCGGCGGGCAGGAGCATTTTTATCTCGAGACGCACGCGGCGTGGGCGGAGCCGGGCGAGGACGGGACGGTGACGGTGCACTCGTCGACGCAGCACCCCTCGGAGATCCAAGCGATCGTGGCGGAAGTGCTGCACACGGCGCGGCACAAGGTGACGGTGCAGGTGCCGCGGATGGGCGGCGGATTCGGCGGGAAGGAGACGCAGGGCAACGCGTGGGCGGCGTTTGTGGCGCTGGCGGCGCGGGTGACGGGGCGGCCGGTGCGGGTGCAGCTCGACCGCGATCTCGACATGGCGCTGACCGGAAAGCGGCATCCCTTCCGGGCGACGTATCGGATCGGGCACGACGCGGACGGGCGGGTGCTGGCGGCGGACGTGGAGCTGGTGTCGGACGGCGGGTGGTCGCTGGACCTGTCGCAGCCGATTCTGGACCGGGCGCTCTTCCACCTCGACAACGCCTACTACCTGCCGGCGGTGCGTTTCACGGGGCGGGTGGCGAAGACGAATACGACCTCGCACACGGCGTTTCGCGGGTTCGGCGGGCCGCAGGGGATGCTGGTGATCGAGGAGGTCATGGACCGGGTGGCGCGGGCCTGCGGGCTGGCGCCGGACCTCGTGCGGGAGCGCAACCTCTACCACGGCACGGGCGAGACGAACCGGACGCACTACCACGAGGACATCGGGGACAACCGCATCGGCGCGATCTGGGCGCAGGCGAAGGCGGGCGCGGGCTGGGCGGAGCGGCGGGCGGCGGTGGACGCGTGGAACCGGACGCAGCCGCGGATGCGGCGCGGGCTGGCGGTGACGCCGGTGAAGTTCGGAATTTCGTTCACCCTGACGCATTACAATCAGGCGGGCGCCTACGTGCTGATTTACCAGGACGGCTCGGTGCAGGTGAACCACGGCGGCACGGAGATGGGGCAAGGGCTGAACGCGAAGATTCTCGGCGTCGCGATGCGCGAGCTCGG
>JBILLY010000681.1:0-3430 GCA_044375835.1 Opitutaceae bacterium | reverse complement strand
CGCGCGAGCAGCTCGCGCGCGACCTGGCGGTCGTCGAACGGGACGACGCGGCCGGACAGTTCCTGGAACGACTCGTGGCCCTTGCCGGCCACGAGCACGGCGTCGCCGGCGCGGGCGAAGCCGAGGGCGAGCGCGAGCGCGCGGCGGCGGTCCTCGATCCAGGCGATGCGGCCCGGCGCGGTGATGCCGGCGCGCATGTCGGCGAAGATTTTTTCCACGGCCTCGCCGCGGGGATTGTCCGCGGTGGCGAAGGCGAAATCGGCATTGGCCTGGGCGGCGGCGGTCATCGCGGGGCGGAGGGCGCGGTCGCCCTCGCCGTCGCACCCGAAGACCACGAACACGCGGCCCGCGGTGACGACGCGCAGTTCGGCGACGGCGCGGCGCAAGGCGGCGGGATCGGCGGCGGAGTCGATCACGACCTCGAACTCCTGGCCGGCCTCGATGCGTTCGAGCCGACCGCGGACGCCGCCGAAGCGGGCGAGGCCGCCGAGGGCGGCGCGCGGGTCGCGGCCGAGGCTCCAGGCGGCGGCGACGGCGGCGAGCAGATTGGAAACATGGGCGCGCCCGAGGAGCGGGGAGGCGACGTCGACGGTGCCCTCGGGCCAGACGAGGCGGAAGGTCGCGCCGCGCCCGGAGACGTCGATGTTTTCGGCGCGGACGAGGGCCTTGGCGTGCTCGCCGTAGGTGACGAGGCGCGTCTCGGCGACGTGGCGGACGAGGTGTTCGGCGAGTTGGACGCCGGCGGGGTCGTCGAGGTTGACGACGGAGGTCCGGGGGATGGCGGCGACCTGGCCGGTGAAGAGCCGGCGCATGGCGGCCGCGCCGTCGGCCTGCGCCGGGGACACGGAGTGCGCAGCGGCGGCACCGCCGGTGAACACCGCGACGCGGAGCGCGGCGCCGCGGAGATTCTGGCGGGCGAGCGCGGCGGAGCCGACCTCGAGCACGGCTTCGCGGCAACCGGCGGTGCGCATCTGCGCGAGCATGCCGAACACGTCGACCGCATCGGGCGGGCCGCGGAAGGCCGGGACGGTGCGGCGACCGAGGTCGAAAGCGATGTCGCCGATCAGGCCGACGCGGCCCTCGCCGCCGAGGAGACGGTGCGCGAGGTGGGCGACGGAGGTTTTGCCGGCGGCGCCGGTGACGGCGACCAGAGCGACCTCCCGGTCGGGTTCACCGAAGAAGCGCCGGGCCACAGCGGCCTGGACCGAGAAGATGTCGCCGACGCGGACAAACGTGACGCGCGGCTGCGGCACGATCGGCAGCCGCGTGCAGACGACGGCGGAGGCGCCGCGGCTGATCGCTTCGGCGACGGAGTGGCCGCCGTCGGACGCGGCGCCGGGCAAGTCGAAGTAGATGTTGCCGGGTTCGACGCACCGGCTGTCACAGACGATGCCGGAGACGATGCGCCCGAGGCCGCCGCGCTGATCGGAGACTTCGGACTCGCGGAGGACCTCGCCGAGCCGGCGGCCGGGCACGAAGATGCGCGCGGTGACGTCGGCGTCGGGGTCGCCGGGCAGGGCCCGGACCGCGGGAGCGCGGCGGGCGGCATGCTGCTGCTGCCGGGGAGTGAGGTAGCCGATCATCGGGCGTCTGCGGTTTGGGCGGCGAGAACGCCGGAGCCGAGCGGCGCGCCGGGGCTCCGGATGTTGCGGATGGGAATGAGGCGTTCGCCGATGCGCTTGAACGAAGGCGCGGCGACCGCGCCGCCGTAGGCGACGCCATTGTGGGCCTTGTGGTCGGCGTCGTCGACGATCACGGAAATGGCGATCTGGGGGTTCTTCGCCGGGAAGAAGCCGACGAAGGAAGCGACGTGATGCTTGCGGGTGTAGACGAGCTTGGACTTGCCGCTGGGCATCGTCTCCTCGACGAGCTTGATGGTCGTGCCGGTTTTTCCCGCGACATCGAAGCCGGGGATGGCGGCTTTGGCGGCGGTGCCGTGGTCGGAGGCGACGCCCATGAGCAGCGTGGCGACGGTGCGCGCGGTGCGCTCGGAAACGACGCGGCGGACCTCGTGGCGGTCGTAGCGGAAAAGGACGTCGCCGTGGGTGTCGCGGATCTCGCGGATGACCTGGGGACGGAGGAGCACGCCGCCATTGGCGATGACGGTCATGGCCTGGTGCATCTGGAGGGCGGTGGCGGAGATGGAGTGGCCGATCGGGACGCGCGTGATATCGATCGGGTCCCACTTCGGGAGCGGCCGCAGAATGCCGGCAACCTCGCCGCCGACCGGGAAACCAAGGCGCTCGCCGAAGCCGAAGGCGCGCGTGTAGGCGTGGAATTTCTCCTCGCCGAGCCGGAGGCCGAGTTGGGCGGCGGCGCGGTTGCTGGAGTAGCTGACGGCCTCGGCCATCGAGACGGCGGAGGGATTCTTGAAGCGGTGGTCGTCGGCGGGCAGC
The DNA here is from genome assembly GCA_044375835.1 of Opitutaceae bacterium. Lineage (GTDB taxonomy): Bacteria > Verrucomicrobiota > Verrucomicrobiia > Opitutales > Opitutaceae > ER46. Next base: position 1,034 of record JBILLY010000681.1, on the reverse strand, counting down.
GAGAGCGTGCGGCCGCGGTGGTCGAAGCGCGGCAGGGTGACGTCGAACACGGAGCCGGGCGTCGCGAGGCCCTCCTCGAGGGCGGCGGCGACGGCGACGATCTTGAAGACGGAGCCGGGTTCGTAGACGGAGGCGACGGCGGCGTTCTTGAAGAAGGTGCCGGTTTCGTAGTCCTCGGGCACGACACCGTAGCGCGTCGGCACGACGGGGCGCCAGGCCTCCTCGCGGCGGATGGCTTCGTTGAGGTCGTTGGGATCGAAGGTCGGGTAGTTGGCCATCCCGAGGATGAAGCCGTCGCGCGGATCGCTCACGATGATGCTGGCGCGGAGCGGTTCGAAACGGCGGCCGATGGCGGCGAGTTCCTCCTCGATGATGTCCTGCACGGCGGTGTCGATGGAGAGGCGGACGCTGAAACCGTCGGTCGGCGGCACGTGGCGGCTGCGGAACTGGGCCAGCTCGCCGCCGCGGCCGTCGCGCTCGCCCTCGCGCCAGCCGTCATGGCCTTTCAGATACGTGTTGGCGTAGACTTCCATGCCGGCGGCGGGACGTTCGTCCTTGCTGACGAAGCCGACGAGGTGGGAGGCGAGCTGGCGGTTGGGATAGGAGCGGCGATAGACGCGCTGGAAGACGAGGCCCTGGAAACCGGAACGGCCGATGCGGCCGAAACGGTTGTCGCGGCCGAGGGCCCGGATGCGGGCGGCGGTTTCCTCGGCGAGATCGTCGCGCAGGACGACGTAGCGGATGCGCTGGCGCTCGGGTTTGCCGGTTTTCGGGTCGATCTTCGGGGGCGCGCTGGTGGCGGCCACGGGAGCGTCGGCGGGCGCGACGGCGGGCAGGAGCGACGGGGTGGCGGCGGGCGCGGCCGCGGCGAAATCGAGGGTGACGCCGACGGGAGCGGGCGCGGCGGGTTCGCGGTAGCGCGGCACGAAGAGCTGGCGCAGCTCCTCGAGCGGGATGCCCGTGAGCGCGGCGAGTTCGGGCCACATGCGCCACTGGCGGGCATCGAGGGCGTGCGGATCGACGGCGAGAACGAC
>JBILLY010000680.1:0-3431 GCA_044375835.1 Opitutaceae bacterium | reverse complement strand
CTTCGCCACCACTAGCGGTTGTCGCGGAAGTCCCTGCTGCGATGGGCGATTGCGGAACTTTCCGCGCGATGGCCGGTCGAACACCCGAGAGAATTGCTCCTTATGGTTGCCGTCATCACCGCCACAATTTTCCGTCGAAGCATCTTGATGCAGGCGAGTGCCACCGCATGAGCGCGCTCGACGTCCATCGCTTCGATTCCCTGTCCGATCGTCAGGTGATTCGTCGAATCGGCTCGCTGCTTGCGGTCGCGCTTATGCGGAGCGGAACTCTTGCTTCAGCAGGTGCGACGCCGTCATTCCGGCCGGTCCCAGCCAAACCATTGGAGCCATCCGAACTTCTTGCCGACGCTCGCGACCAGCGCATCGTTCGCTACTTGGAATGCGCGGGCGACGTCGGCCCGCGGGAACTGGCGGTGGCGTTGGGTTTGTCCCGCGGCGTGACGCAACGCCGTCTGCTGCACCTGCGAGCAACGGGAGTCTGCCACGTTGTCGGCATGACCCGCGGTGCCCGCTACTCGCTCAAGCGAGACTTCACCCGAAACTAATCCCAGCTGAGGTTCGCCGATTGACCGCCGACGCCGCGTGCATACCGTGAATCGACCGCTCGCTGGGCACCTTCTTGATAATATAATGGCGCTGCAGGAACATTCAGTTTCCTCAAGACTACTCCGCAAGAGAACGGCGGGGCTTGCGGCGCCAGTGTCTGGGAAGAAGCGGCCGGTGCCCGGTGCTGCCAAGGTTGGGGAATTTGAACAGGCCTGCCGGAATGCTCTTCGCTGGAGCCGATCAGAATTGCTGGCTCTAGCAATCGCCCGCGGATGCGCGCACTATGCTTCTCTCTGGCCCCAGTTGCCCGCGCCGAAAGGAGTGCTGCCGCACGAGGTGCTTGGTTGTGCGTTGTTGCGCGGGCCCGAGGATGCCGAGACCTTTCAGGCAATTCGTTGTGGAGCCATGGTTCTCAGCGATTGGAACAATGATCCGGAACTGGTCGCGGAGGCCGCTGTGCGGCTTGCCGTTTCCGGCCGCGTGTCCCATGTCGCGAAACTCGGGCTGCGTCACGACACCCGCCCGGACTACTGGACGGTGGTGATTGAAGTTCTGCCGGAGGGATGCACCGAGGAGGACTTTCTGCCTGGGGTATCGCGATTGACTCGTGAGACATTTGGATCGTCACCGCGGCACGGCGTGATCCGTGAATGGCTGCGAAGTGATTTTGCGCGGTGAACACGGCGCAACAGATAGCTTCGACGCTGGATCGGCATCTCAAGATTCAGACCGACATGGTCGTGTTTGGGTCGGCCGCCTTGCTGCTGGACCGCAATTTCGCTCCGCGGCTCGCCGGGCGGATGACGAACGATATCGATGTCATTCTCCCGTCAGGACGTGAACTGGCGATCGATGCGGACGCCCAGTTTTGGGACGCGATTTCCGCCACCAACCGGGAATTGGAGGCCAAGGGGCTCTACATCACGCACATTTTTCCGGAGCGGGAAGTCGTGCTTACGCCCGAGTGGAAACAGTTCATCATTCCGTTGCCCAACCCCGGGTTAAAGAAACTGCGGCTTTCCCGGCCACGCATGCTCGACCTTGTGGTTTCGAAGATGGGGCGGGGAGATCTGCAGGATCAGGCGGACGTGCGGTCGATGCTGACCCTGCAGCGCGAGTTTTCACTGACCGCACCTTCGGCGGCCGAAATCGCCGCTGCGTCCAAACGTGCCACCGTTCCTGAGGTCTACCGAGAAATCTTCACTCGGGCGGCAGCGCAGATCATCGAGAGTGTTCGCCAGTTGGAGCAGGGTGAGAAACCGACTCCTCCTAGTCACGGCCACCGGCAGAGCCGTGGTTATGGCATGAGTCCGTAGGGTCCGGCGGCGGAGCTAGGTCAAGCAAGCCAGACGCCGTAATTCACGGAACTATGCGAATCCGCCGCAATGTTCGGCGACCGGATGGGCGACGTCGGTCCTCATCGGATTGAGCCCGGATTGCCAGCGCCTCGCTGCAAAGACGTCGACGGATTCTTCCGGAACGGTGTCGTCATCCCTCGGCGCTGACGCGGGGCTTCCATACGATCTGCGCCTGCGAAAAGTCGTGCTGCGCGAACGAGGAATTTTCCCGCTGCAGCCCTTCGTTGGTCGTCAGCCCAGCTTCTAATCGGGCGGCGTCTCGCATCCGCAGCAATTTCTTGCGGTGAAAGGTGGCCGCAGCCGTCGTGTCTGGCGCCATGGCGGTGAGGTCGCGATCAATGGCGGCGATCCGCTGGGTCGGCGCGAGACGATGCAACTCCGCCCTGCGATCCTGATGGAGATCGGGCACGATTTCCGGAGGAGTCAGGGAGTGATTCATTCGCTCAGCGGCCACCGAGTTGTTTTATGACGGAGCAGTGGAGACACAAGCCGCCTGGAGTTGATTTCGTCGTCGCAGCCCGGGAAGCACTACTTGCGGGCCACTACCCAGCGGTCCGGAAGGCGTCAGGCGACGCTTGCCTCCTGGATCCGCGTGAATTGCCGCAACTGTTCGTCGACGGGCAGATCAGCGAGGGCCTTCATCCGATTGAGCCCGTAGTGGCGCACGTCCTCGGCTTTGGTCATCTTCAGGAGCTTTGTTTGGATGTCGTCGGCGAGTTGGAGCAACTTCATGTGATGGGTGATCGATCCGGGCGAAAGGCCCTCTTCGGCGGCGAGTTTCAAACGGTTCAGGCTGCGGTCCTTTTCCAAACGACGCTGCCACGCGCGGGCACGGTGGATGGGGTGCAGCATCGGTGCCGACTCGGGCGCTGGAGCCGCGATGCGCCGCGTAGCCCCCAATTCGCAGTGAAACGGTGCCAGCAAAGTGACGGGCTTCGATGAACCAGTGGACGGCGCGAGCGCGACTTTCAGGTTCAGAACCAGCGGGCGAACAGCCGGCACCGCGGCCGCGCGCGCGGTGCGCTCCTCGATGAGGATCTGTTCGGCCATGCCTTCGACCAGACGCTCCACGCGCAGCTTCAATCGCAATTCCAGCAACCGCGTGCCCACGGCCGACCTCGCGACCTTGTCGCTGGCCGGGCGGATCTCGACGCGCTCTAGGAAGAGCGTCACCAAATCGCGTTGCTCGTCGCACGACAGGGTGGGCAACAGGTCGCTGAATTTCCTCAGAGCCTGGCCGACGCGCGCCGTGTTGATGTCACCTTCCTCGCACGCGGCGAGTTCGATGCGGACCTGTTCGCGCTCGACGATCAACCGTTGTTTTTCCTCGTGCAGCGCGTCGGCCTGTTCGCGCAGCGCCTCGTCGAGCGCGGCGGTTTGGCCAAGCACGAGGGCCTTGGCGCAATTGCGGAGTTGTTCGGCCACAGTCGCGAGTTTGGCTTCAGCGTCGCTGAGCCGTGCCCGCAGCGGGGCTCGTTCAGTCTGGCGGCGCTCCCGTGCACTGCTGCTCGTGGCGTCGAGCACCTC
>JBILLY010000679.1:0-3438 GCA_044375835.1 Opitutaceae bacterium | reverse complement strand
GGGCGGCGCCACAGCCCAGGGCGACGCGCTCGCGGAGGTTGTGGAGGCCGTTGCCGGTCGACGGCGCGGCGGCGGGGCGGGGGCGGAGCGGGTTGGTGACGACGAGGGCGTCGGGCTCGAGGCGGATCTCGACGGGGAGCGGGTCGGCTTCGTCGAAGCGGTTGTGCTTGATGGCGTTTTCGAGGAGGAGCTGGAGCGAGGCGGGCGGGATGAGGAGGGCGGCGCGGGCGACGGGGTCGTCGAGACCGACGAGGTCGATGCGGAGGCTGTGCGGGAAGCGGAGGCGGGTGAGGGCGACGTAGGAGTCGAAGAAGGCGAGTTCGTCGTCGAGGGGGACGAGGTCGCGGTTTTTCTGGAGGAGGAGGTAGCGGCAGACGTCGGCGAGGTGCTGGTTGAAGACGGCGGCCTGGGCGGGGGCGCGGTCGATGAGGGCGGCGAGGGTGTTGAGGCAGTTGAAGAGGAAATGCGGGGCGAGCTGGGCCTTCATGGTCTCGAGCTCGGCCTCGAGGCGGGCGCGTTCGGTGCGCGCGAGGCGGAGGAGGTCGCTCTCGCGCTCTTTGATGAGGAAGACGGTTTCGTAGGCGTGGGTGACGAAGATGACGGCGATGACGACCCAGGCGGTGGCGAGGTTGATCTTGGCCCAGTTTTCGAGGACGAACGGCGCGTCGATGAGGCGGAGCCAGAGCCAGCAGGTGACGATGGTGACGGGGGCGGTGTAGACGATGTTGGCGGCGACGAGCAGGACGAGTTTGAGGACGGGTTGCGCGAACCAGTCGAGGTGGGCGCGCTGCTTGAAAAGGAGCCAGCGATTGCCCTGCCAGACGAGGGCGGCGACGCCGATGAACCAGGCAGTGCCCGCCCAATAGAGCGGATCGGCGGGCGTGAGTTTACCGAGGAGGCCGGTGAATCGCGGGATAACGAGGCCGAAGAACGGGATGCCGACGAGGCGCAGCCAGCCGTCGCGGATCTCGGCGCCCGGGCGGCGCGGCGGCGGCGAGGGCGGCGACGACGTTGGCGAGGGTGGGAGTGCGCTGGCGGCGGAGGCGGCGGGGTTGGCAGGCGCGGCGGAGACGGCGGGCGAAGGGTCGGCGGCGGCGGGAGCGGCGGGGTTCAGCGGCGGAAAATCCGGGTTCGGGCGGATGGAATCGCGCTTCGGGCCGGAGGGGATTGAGGGCATCGGACGGCGGAGCAGGGTGGCGCGGTCGAACGAAACACCAACCCAGAAACTCGCCGCGCGCGAAATCACCTATGCCCGAAACTCTCTCAATCAACTGGATCGCCGTGCTCGTCGCGGCGGTGAGCACTTTTGTCGTCGGCGGAATCTGGTATGCGCCGCCGGTGTTCGGCAACGCGTGGATGCGCGAGAGCGGATTCACGAAGGAATCGCTGGCGCGGATGGGCGGGACGGCGCGGATCTTCGGCGGGGCGTTCGGGCTCGCGCTGGTGATGGCGGCGAACTTGGCGGCGTTCGTGGGGCCGAAGGCTTCGCTGAGCTTCGGGCTTTTCGCCGGGGCGGCGGCGGGGTTCGGCTGGGTGGCGGCGGCTTACGGGGTGACGTATCTCTTCGAGCACCGGTCGTTGAAACTGTTTCTGATCAACGCCGGCTACCACGCGGTGACGATGACGCTGATGGGCGGGATCATCGGGGCGTGGGGAGGCAGGTGAGGAGTGACGAGTGACGAGTGACGAGTGATGAGTGACGAGTGATGAGTGATGAGGGGGATGGGGAATTGAGAATGACGAATTGCGAATGACGTGAGGAAGGGGTGATGGGCGAGGGGCGATAGGCGATGGGCGCGGAGGGGGAGTGCGCCGATCGGGTGGGCTCAGCGCGGGGCGAGGCCGCGGCGGACGAGGAGGGGGTTGATGTCGGGTTCGGCGCGGCCGGTGAAGTCGCGGAAGAGGTCCATCGCTTCGCGGCTGCCACCGCGGGAGAGAAGCGTGGCGCGGAAGTGGTCGCCGTTTTTGCGGGTGAGGCCGCCGTTGCGGATGAACCAGTCGACGCTGTCGGCATCGAGGACCTCGCTCCAGAGGTAGGAGTAGTAGCCGGCGGAGTAGCCGCTGCTGAAGATGTGGGAGAAATAACCGCTGCGGTAGCGCGGCGGGACCGGGGCAAAGTCGACGCCGGCTTTTTTCAGTGCGGCGGCTTCGAAGGCGAGGACGCCGGCGGCGTCGGGGACCTGGTCGGGCGCGAGCTGGTGCCAGGCCTGGTCGAGGAGCATGGCGGCAAGGATCTCGGTGGTGGCGAAGCCCTGGTTGAAGCGCTCGGCGGCCTGCATCTTTTCGAGGAGGGCGGCGGGGAGCGGTTCGCCGGTGCGGTGGTGCTTGGCGTAGTTTTTGAGGACGTCGGGCCAGGTCATCCACATCTCGTTCACCTGGGAGGGGAATTCGACGAAGTCGCGCGGGACGGCGGTGCCGGCGAAGCGCGGATACTTCACGGCGGAGAACATGCCGTGGAGAGCGTGGCCGAATTCGTGGAAGAGGGTCTCGGCTTCGTCGACGGTGAGGAGGGTGGGCGCGCCGTCGGCGGGGCGCGGGATGTTGAGGTGGTTGGCGTAGACGGGGCGGGTGCCGAGGAGGGTCGATTGGACGACGTAGGCGGAGTTCCAGGCGCCGCCGCGTTTGGAAGGGCGGGCGTAGAAGTCGCCGAGGAAGAGGGCGAGCGGGCGGCCGTCGGCGTCGAAGACATCGAAGACGCGCACGGTGGGTTCGTAGACGGGGAGGTCTTTGCGTTCTTTGAACGTGAGGCCGTAGAGGCGGGTGGCGGCGTAGAAGACGCCGTCGCGGAGGACGCGATCGAGCTCGAAGTAGGGTTTGAGTTCGGCGGCGTCGAAGGCGTAGCGCTCGCGGCGGACCTTCTCGGCGTAGAAGGACCAGTCCCAGGCGGCGAGGGTGAAGCCGCCGTTTTCGCGGTCGATGAGGCGCTGCATGTCGGCGGCCTCGCGGCGGGCGTTGGCGACGGCGGCCGGGGCGAGGTCGGCGAGGAGTTTGTTGACGGTGGCGACGGAGCGGGCGGTCTGGTCCTCGAGCTGGAAGGCGGCGTGGTGATCGTAGCCGAGGAGGCGGGCGCGCTCGGCGCGGAGACGGGCGAGGCGGGCGAGGGTGGCGCGGGTGTCGGTGTTGCCGCCGTGGCTGCCGCGTTGGAGGGAGGCCTCGTGGAGGCGGCGGCGGAGGTCGCGGTTTTGGAGGGAGGCGAGGGCGGGTTGGCCGCTGGTGTTGAGCAGGCGGAGGAGGAATTTGCCCTCGTGGCCGGCGGCGCGGGCGGCGGCGGCGGTGGCGGCGATCTCGTCGGGGGAGAGGCCGGCGAGGTCTTCGCGGCGGTCGACGACGATGGCGCCGGCGTTGGTTTCCCGGAGGACGGCCTGGGAGAAGGCGGTGGAGAGGCCGGCGAGCTCGGCGTTGAGGGCGCGGAGTTTCGTCTGGTCGGCGGGGGCGAGG
>JBILLY010000677.1:0-3439 GCA_044375835.1 Opitutaceae bacterium | reverse complement strand
CGCTGGCGCGCCAGCCGACGGTGGACGATTGCGGGCCGGACATGACGTCGCCCTTTTCGTCGAGATACATGTCGCGGGTGGCGCCGGCGGGGGCGGTCTCGCGGTAGTCGATGGCGATCTGGCGGCCGTCGGCGAGGTGGACGAGGAGAAAGCCGCCGCCGCCGAGGTTGCCGGCGATGGGGTAGACGACGGCGAGGGCGAGGCCGGTGGCGACGGCGGCGTCGACGGCGTTGCCGCCGCGCTGGAGCATTTCGAGGCCGGCCTGGGAGGCGAGGCCGTGGGCGGAGGCGACGATGCCGCGCTCGGCCTCGACGGCGGGGCGTTGGGCGCGGGCGGCGCCGGCGAAGAGCAGCGCGACCGAGACGAAGGCGGCGAGGGGGGCGGCGAGGCGCCGGGGGGCTTGCATGGGGCGGACGTTGGCACGGCCCGTCGGGCGGGCAAGCGCGCGAAGGGCGGCCGGGCCCGATCATGCCGCTTGTTTGTCCCCGAAACCTGCTCATGGTGGCGGGCCCAGTTCGTTTCCTGATCCACCCGACTATGAACCTACCCACCCAGACCCATGCGACGCACGCGCGTCGCGCGTGGGGCCGCACGATCGCCGCGACCCCGCTGGCGCTCGCGCTCGCCGCCACTACCGACCTCGCGGCCCAGGCCGCCGCCGCCGCCAAAGACCAACCGATCAAGCTCGAGGCGTTCGTGTCCACGGGCACGCGCTTCAACGACCGCACCGTGGTCGATTCGCCGGTGCCGATCGACATCGTGCTCGCGTCCGACCTCGAGAAGGTCGGCACGACCGAGCTCTCGCAGATGCTGCAGGCGACGATCCCGTCGTTCAATTTCCCGCGGCCGTCGCTGACCGACGGCACGGACCACATCCGGCCCGCGACGCTGCGCGGCCTCGCGCCGGACCAGGTGCTCGTGCTCGTCAACGGCAAGCGCCGGCACACCAGCGCGCTCGTGAACGTCAACGGCTCCATCGGCCGCGGCTCCGTCTCGGTCGACTTCAACGCGTTTCCCTCGTCGGCGATCGAGCGGGTGGAGATCCTGCGCGACGGCGCCTCGGCGCAATACGGCTCCGACGCGATCGCGGGCGTGATCAACGTGATCCTCAAGAAGGACATCGCCTGGGGCGTGGACACGTCCTACGGCGCGACGTCCGAGGGCGACGGGCGCGACATGAAGGTGAGCGCGTTCGGCGGCGCGAAGCTCGGCGCGAAGGGCTCGCTCTTCGCCACGGCCTATGTGCGCCAATACAGCGGCACCAACCGCAGCGAGATCGACACGCGCCAGCAGTATTTCGGGACGAGCGCCACGGGCACGCCGGTGCTGCCGTCCGGCAATTTCGGTTCGGGCACGGGGCTGACGCCGAGCAACGGAACCCTCGACAGCCGTGAGCTCACGGTGAACCGCCTCAACCACCGCTTCGGCGACGCCAAGACCCGCGAGCGCGGCCTCTTCCTCAACGGCGAGACGCAACTCGGCGCGTGGACGGCCTACTTCTTCGGCGGCGCGACGCAGCGCCACGGCGAAGGCGCGGGCTTCTTCCGCCGCGCGGGCGACGACCGCACGGTGCGCTCGCTCTGGGCCAACGGCTTTCTGCCCGTCATCCAGTCCAACATCTGGGACCTGAGCCTCGGCGCCGGCGTGAAGCGCAAGCTCGACGGCGGCTGGGACCTCGACGTGAGCAGCGTGATCGGCTCCAACGCGCTCGCCTACACCACGGCCGAGTCGAACAACGTGACGCTCGGCAACGCCAGCCCGCGCTCGTTCTACTCGGGCACGCTCACCTTCAAGCAGCACACGACCAACGTCGACCTGACCAACCAGTTCGCCACCGGCCTGAAGTCGCCGCTGAAGGTCGCGCTCGGCGGCGAGTTCCGCCACGAGCACTACAACATCCGCCCCGGCACGCCCGATTCCTACCGCGACGGCGGCGTGCGCATCGTCGGCGGACCGAATGCCGGCAACCAGGGCGCGCCCGGCGCGCAGGTGTTCCCCGGCTTCCGCCCGAGCGACGCCGGCTCGCACACGCGCGATTCCTACGCGTTCTACGTCGACGCGGAGCAGTCGCTCACCGAGGCCTGGATGGTGTCCGGCGCGGTGCGCTTCGAGGACTACACGGACTTCGGCAACGAGACCACGGCCAAGGTCGCGACGCGCCTGAAGCTCAGCGAGCAGGCCGCGGTCCGTGGCTCGGTTTCCACCGGCTTCCGCGCCCCGCACCTCGCGCAGCAGTGGTTCAGCTCCACGGCGACCAACTTCATCGGCGGCGTCCCGTTCGAGAACAAAACGTTCCCGGTGAGCGATCCGGTGGCCAAGGCGCTCGGCGCGAGCCCGCTCGTGCCCGAGACCTCGCTCAACCGCAGCATCGGTTTCACGCTCGAGCCGGCCAAGGGTCTCACCGCGAGCGTCGACTTCTACCAGATCGATATCGACGACCGCATCGTGCTGTCGTCGAACTTCACCGGCGCGGCGGGCAGCCCCTTCCTCGCCTACCTCGCCTCGCAGGGCCTGGGCGGCACGACCGGCGGCCGCTACTTCACCAACGCCGTCGACACCGAGACGCGCGGCGTGGACTTCAACACGCGCTACGTGCACCGCCTCGGTGCGGACCGCCGCCTCACGCTCACGGCCGGCGCGAACTTCAACAAGACCGAGGTCACGCGCATCAAGTCGACGCCCCCGCAGCTCGCGGCCGTCGGCGTGACGACGCCGCTCTTCGACCTGACGGAGCGCATCCGCATGGAGAAGGGGCAGCCCACGAGCGTGCTGAACTTCAGCGCCGGCTACGACGTCGGCCCGCTGTCGTTCCTCGCGCGCACGATCCGTTACGGCGACGTGGAGGCGGTGCAGTTCGCCAGCGCTACGCCGGCGGCGATCGCCGCGCTCACGCCCGGCATCAACAGCTACCTGCGCCCGACGGATCCCGCCGGCGCCAACAGCCAGATCGTGCAGGTCTTCGAGGCGCGCTGGCTCTTCGACCTCGATGTGACGTATCGCTTCTCGAAGGAACTCTCGTTTGCGCTCGGCGTGAACAATATCACCAACGAGCGCGCCACGCGCAGCGCCCCGACGGTGGTGAGCAACGGCACGGTCTTCGGCGGCAACGACAACGCCGGCAGCCTGCCCTACCTGACCAACCCGACGCCCTACGGCTTCAACGGCCGCAGCCTCTACGGGAAGATCAGCTGGCGCTTCTGAGCCGAGCGGTGGGGCGCTGGGCTGAGGGCTGAGAGTCCAGAGCTGAGAGCTCGGCGCCGGGCCGGCGGTGAACTTGTCCTGAAGGGCGAGTTTACTCCGGCTTGGCGCCCGCAAACGGATTCTGGGCACGCAACTCGAGGCGACCCACCGGATGGCGCCGGCCCAGCCGCCGGCCCGCGTGCGCCAAGCGCGCGGCAAGCGCATCCAACCTCCGCAGCGCGGGGCCTCGCCGGCCCCG
>JBILLY010000676.1:0-3446 GCA_044375835.1 Opitutaceae bacterium | reverse complement strand
TGGAGCTGGCGCTGGACCTCGGGCGGGTGCTGGGCGCGCAGCGGATCGCGGCGGACGACGGCAGCGAGTCGACGCACTCGGCGGAGGGCGACGCGCTGGCGCCGCGGCTGGCGACGGCGCTGGAGCGGGCGTGGTTTTGGCTGCGGGCGGAAGAGGCGGCGGCGGACGGCCCGAGCACCCGGACCGGCGCGGCGGCAGTCGTGGGGGAAGCGGCGGCGACGAGCGGAGCGAATGCGCAGTCCGGCAGGGCAACTCCCGCGACCGCAGCGACGGCTGTGACGGGCGCGACGCCGCGGGCCTTTGCGGTGCCGGCGGGATTTCCGCAGCCGGAGCTGCCGGCGGACAATCCGCTGACCGAGGAAGGCGTGGCGCTCGGGGCGCGGTTGTTTTTCGACCCACGGCTGTCGGGGAACGGGACGCAGTCGTGCGCGAGCTGCCACGCACCGGCGCGGGCGTTCAGCGACACGGTGGCGCTGAGCACGGGGGCGGAGGGGGCGAAAGGCGTGCGCAACGCGATGCCGCTCTTCAATCTGGCGTGGAATCCGAACTATGCGTGGGACGGGAGCCAGGCGCGTATCCGGGACCAGGCGCGGGCGGCGTGGATCAATCCGGCGGAGATGCACGCGGATTCGGCTGCGGCGACGGCGGTGCTGGCGGGAGACGCGGCGCTGCGGCGGGCGTTTGCGGCGGCGTTTGGCGACGCGGCGGTGACGCCGGAGCGGGTGACGCTGGCGCTCGAACAGTATCTGCTGACGCTCGTGGCGGCGGATTCGAAGTTCGACCGCTCGCGGCGCGGCGAGGCGACCCTGACGGAGGAAGAAGGGCGCGGGCTGGCGTTGTTTTTGACGGAATACGATCCGGTGCGCGGGAAGCGCGGCGCGGATTGTTTCCACTGCCACGGCGGGGCGCTGTTTTCCGACTACGGTCTGCGGAGCAACGGACTCGACCGCGTATCCGGCGATCCGGGACGGGCGGGGGTGACGGGCGCGGCGGCGGACCGGGGGAAATTCAAGACGCCCTCGCTGCGCAACGTGGCGTTGACGGCGCCGTATATGCACGACGGGCGCTTCGCGACGCTGGAGGACGCGGTGGCGCACTACGACCACGGCGTGCAGCGGGCGGCGACGCTCGATCCGAACCTGGCGAAGCATCCGGCGGCGGGACTCGGGCTGACGGCGGAGGAGCAGCGGGCGCTGGTGGCGTTTCTGCGCACGCTGACGGAGGCGGCGGCGACGGAGACGGCCGGCGTGCCGGTGAACGGGGAACGGCCGAGCGCGGCCGCCGGTGCGGCGGAGGGGCAGCCTTGAACGGCGGGCGGACGATTGGTTTTATGCTGTCGATGAAACGATGGATGCCGGGAGCGGTGTTGGCGGGGGCGGTCGCGGCGGCGTGGGCGCATCCGGGGCACTAGGCGTTGCCGACGGTGCCGGCGCCGGCCGTGAAGCCGGAGGTGAGCATCACGGTGGAGGGAGACCGGCGGGTAGTCCGCGCCAACGGTGTGCCGGACCACGCGACGGGGCCGTTTCCGGGGCGGGGGAATCCGCACACGATCGCGGCGCAGGCGTATGTGTTTCAGGTGCCGGCGGCGCCGCGGCGGGCGGAGCGGCCGACACCGACGGGGATGAATCCGTTCGGGGTGGCGGTGAACGGCGTGGTGTTCGATGCGGCGGCGGCCGAGTGGTGGCGCGACGACCGCACGAGCGGCTGGCAATACGAGGCGCTGGGGGGCGGGCGGAATCTGGGCATCGATGCGGAGCACGCGCACGTGCAGCCGACGGGCGCCTACCACTACCACGGATTGCCGGCCACGCTGCTCGCGCGATTGAGCGGCGGAGGGTCGAAGATGGTGTTGATGGGGTGGGCGGCGGACGGGTTTCCGATTTACGGGCCGTGGATTCCACGGGAGACGGGGAATGCGGCGTCGCCGCTGGTGCGGGCGAAATCAAGTTATCGGCTGAAGACGGCCGAGCGGCCGGGCGGACCGGGCGGGAAGCCGGACGGACGGTTCGTGGAGGACTGGGAGTATGTGCCCGGCGCGGGCGACCTCGACGAGTGCAACGGGCGCACGGGACCGACGCCGGAGTATCCGGACGGCACTTACCACTATGTGCTGACGGACGAGTTTCCCTTTGTGCCGCGGCTGTGGCGGGGGACGCCCGACGCGAGTTTCCTGCGGCGGCCGGGCGCGGGGCCGGGTGGAAAGAAAAAGAAGGGCGGCGGGTGAGGCGGGGGGCGGGGAGTGGGAGTGAGAAGCGGGAGGCGGGACGCGGTAGCTGAGAGCTGAGCGTCTAGAGCTGAGAGTTGAGGGCGGAGAGCCCGGCGAGGGGAGGAGGGACGGCGGGGGCGCTGAGTGCCGCGCGCGGAGCGCACGGCCCACCGGGGGACGGTGGTGTTACTCTTCGCCGTCCCAGTAGTCGGCCTCGGCGGGGCGGAAAAATTTCCGCGGGGAGCGGAAGCCCCATTTGCCGGAGTCGGGGTAGTGCCAGTATTCGGAGGGCGGGTTGTCGGCGATGAGGAGAAATTCGAGCGGGTCGGTGGCGCTGGCGTTGCGGATCTCGTGGGCCTCGCCGGGCGGGTGGAGGACGATGTCGCCCGGGCCGAAAGTGTGCACGGCGGTGCCGGCGCGGACGGTGGCGGTGCCCTCCCGGATCCAGAAGAGTTCCCACTGCGCGGAGTGGGAGTGGTAGGGGCAGACACGCTGGGCGGGGGCGAGGCGGTTGAGCTCGAGGTCGAAGGGATGGCCGCCGAGGCCGACGGGGGTATTGCGGGCGGCACCGAGGGCGATGGAGAGCTCTTTGCTGGAGCCGCCGAATTTGCCGGCGGGGGAACTCCAGGTGTCCCAAGGGAGGTCGGCGACGTTGCGTTTGCGCTGCGTGAAGGGCGTGAGCGCCGGCGCCGGCGGCGTGCCGGACGGCTGGTAGGGCGGAGCGTCGGGGAGCGGGGCTTCCTCGCCGTCGAAGTAGCCGACCTCGGCCAGGCGGAAGTATTTCCCGGGCGGGCGGAGACCCCATTTGTCGGAGTCGGGGTAGTAGAAGGCGTCGAGCGGCGGATGGTCGGCGACGATGAGGACGTCGAGGTCGGTGGCGCCGGTGTTCGTGAGCTGGTGGGCTTCGCCGGGCGGGTGGACGAAGACGTCGCCGGTCGCGACGGCGTGGGATTCGCTGCCGGCGCGGACGGTGCCGGTGCCGGCGAGGACGAAAAAGCATTCCCACTGGGCGAGGTGGAGATGGAAAGGGCAGACGGCGGCGCCGGGCGGGAGGCGGCGGAGCTGGACGTCGAAGGGGTGGCCGCCGGCCCAGAGGCCGCCGTTGCGCACGCCGCCGAGGGCGACGGAGAGATTGCGGCAGGCGGAGCGGAAGGTGCCGCGCGGGGAGCGTTGTTCTTCCCAAGGGACGGCGTCGAGGTGGACGTGGTGCATGGAGCGGAATGAAAGGGTGGCGTGGGTC
>JBILLY010000036.1:0-14110 GCA_044375835.1 Opitutaceae bacterium | reverse complement strand
CGGCGCGGTCAGCCGGGCGGGAGCTGGCGGGCGGGCGGGGCGACTTCGGTCGCGGTGACGTCGATGATGTCACCGGAGCCGGCGCCGCGGGCCGCGGTGGACGGGCGCACGGGCGGGCGCGGCGGAAGGCCGAAGCGGATGAAGGTGGGTTTGCCGCGGAGGCGTTGAATGAGGAAATAGAGCGCGCCGACGATCAGGACGCCCGCGAGCACGAAGACGCCGGCGAAGACGGCGACGGCCACGATCACGAGCGAGAGCGCGATTTTCAGGAAACGCATGCGACGAAGACTCGGCGAGGAGGCGAAAGTTGCAAACAGGGCGCGTGGGCGGGGGCGGGGGGGGGGGGGGGACGGCGGGTGGGGGGAAGGCGGAAATCTGAATGCCGAATTTCGAATGACGAATTTCCGATTCCGAATGACGAACTTCGAACGTCGATCTCCGACGGGAGAGTGCCGAGCGTTGAATGTCGGGGGCGGTGAGTGGCGGGGCGGACGGGCGGTCAGGGCAGTTCGTAGACCTCGACGAGGGCGATGCCGGTGGTGTTGTTGGCGCCGCTGACCTGCACGGTGTAGGCGCCGGGCGGGACGACGGCGACGAGGGCGGCATCGCGGCTGCCGGCGTTCAGGGCGAAGGCGCCGACGGACGAGAAGGCGGCGGCGAGGGCGGGGTCCCAGTTGTCGTTGGCGGCGAGGACGGCGTTGTCGCTTTGGCGGATGAGTTCGAGGCGCGGGTCGGCGAGGGTGCCGGTGACGCCGAGGGCGCCGAGGGTGGGGCCGACGCCGCGGATGAGGAGGCGTTTCGGGGCGGAGCCGCCGATGGCGAACCCGGCGATGAGGACATCGCCGCCGGTGCCGACGCGGGCGCGGCAGCTGAGGTTGACGAGGGTGCCGGGGGTGGCGTCGGCCTCGTAGACTTCGACGAGGGCTACGCCCTGGGCGGCGGTGCCGGTGCCGACGCCGGAGACCTGCACGGTGTAGCTGCCGGGGCGGAGGGTGACGAGCATGGCGGCATCGCGGCTGCCGGCGGGGAGCGCAAAGGCGCCCTGGGCGGCGGTGGCGGCGACGAGGGCGGGCACGTCGGGGACTTCGGACCAGTTGTCGTTGAGGAAGACGCGGTCGCCGGCGGCGTCGAAGATGGCGAGGGCGGGGTTGGCGAGGGTGCCGCCGACGCCGAAGGCGGCGAGGGCGGGGCCGGCGGCGCGGATGAGGAGCGTCTTGGGGGCGGTGCCGCGGACGGTGATGCCGGGGATGACGAGGTTGGCGCCGGTGCCGACGTTGGCGCGGGTGCTGAGGTTGACGAGGCCGCTGAATTCGAGGGAAAGGGCGGCGGGGACGGTGGAGGCGGAGCCGGCGGCGTTGCGGGCGACGAGGACCCAGTCGCCGGCGTGGGCGGCGGTGAGGTCGGTGAGGGTGAGGGAGGGCGAGTCGGTGTTGCAGAACTCGCCGCCGCGGACGAACCAGGTGTAGGTGACGGGCGTGGGCGAGGGGGCGAGGGCGGCGGCGAGCGTAACCGAACCGCCGATACGGCCGCGGACGGCGGCGGGCTGGCGGGTGAAGACAGGCGCGGCGGCGGCGGGCGCGACGGTGAGGTCGACGTAGGTCGCGGCGGAGCCGGCGGCGTTGGCGGCCTCGAGGACGAGGAGGTGGCGGCCGGGGGCGGCGGGGGTGCCGGAGAGCACGCCGCCGGCGAGGGTGAGACCGGCGGGGAGCGGGGCGGCGGCGGTGTAGGAGACGGGGGAATTGGCGGCGGCGAGGGCGAGGCGGAAGGGCTCGCCGACGCGGGCGAGGGCGGCGGAGTTGCCGGCGAAGACGGGGGCGCGGACGGCGGAGTTTTCCGGGAGTTCGGCGTAGTTGATGTAGCCGATGAACATCTCGTCGTCGGTCTGTTCGCCGAAGCCGACGGTGGCGGAGGGGTTGGGATTCCAGGGGTTTTGCTCGGAGTTGTCGAAGGCGCCGGCGACGCGGAGGACGGTGCCGCGCGGGAGGCGTTTCGGCACGGCGAGGCGGTAGCCGGATTGCCAGGCGAAGTCGTATTGGGGGACGTTGAGGAGGGTCTCGACGGCGCCGTCGGGGTAGGTGGCGTCGATGCGGAAGCGTTTTCCGCGGTAGTGCATGTGGGGATTGAGCTCGTAGAGCATCACGTCGCGGGTGGTGGACGGGGTGAACGTGGCGGTGCGCTCGTATTCGCGGGCGCGCGGCGGGATGGAGAGGCTGAGGTTGACGGCGGCCTTGGTCTGCAGCTGGCGCGCGGGGGTGGTCGCGTGGAAGTAGAACCCGATCTGGGTGCGGTCGGTCTCGGGTTGGCCGGTCGGGGTGTAGTGCATCTGGAACGTGACCTGGCTGCCGGCGCGGAGGAGTTTGCCGGAGCCCTCCGGGAACGAGGTTTGGTCGAGGCCGGGGACGTAGCCGGCGAAGAAGCCGCCGAGGCCGGGGAGTTGACCGGTGCTGAGGGCGGTGAAGAGGAGGTCGAGGCGGTTGCCCTCGAAGACGAGGGCGTGGTGGACGACGCGGGGGTTGCCGGGTTTGACGACGGCGGCGCGGAGCCAGCGGTCGGTGGTGGTGGGGACGGTGACCTCGACGTATTCGTAGGGGAGAGTGCCCTGGGCTTTGATGGTTTGCTCCGGGAGGGTGACGATGAGGTCGGGCTGGCCGAGGGGCCATTCGGGGACGGCGGGGCGCGGGGCGGCGAGGGGATCGGGGCCGGTGCCGCGGGGGGCGCCGGCGCGGGCCCAGCCGTGGAGGAGGGTGCGCTCGAGCGGGGTGAGGGCGACGTTGTTGGCGAAGACGCCGAACTGCGGGTCGGCGTGCCAGGGGGCCATGCGCTGCTGGAGCATCGAGGCGCGGAGGCTGGAGGCGCGGCCGGCGAGATCGTCGTATTTGGCGTAGGCGTGCGGGGCGATGCCGCCGGCGGTGTGGCAGGAAACGCAGCGGCGGAGGACGACGGGGGCGATGTCGGTGGCGTAGTTGAGACTTGGAGACGGGGGCAGATCGAGGAGCGGGGCGGCGGCGGAGAGCGGGATCGAGGCGCGGGTCGGTTGCCGGCCGGCGAGGTGGGCGGCGACGGCGTCGGCGACGTGGTGCTCGGTGGCGGGGGTGAGGCCGGTGGGGTCGGCGTTGTCGAGCGGGCCGCGGTAGAGCAGGACGGGCGCGGGAGCGGCGGAGAGGACGAAGGCCTCGAGTTGGCGGGTGGCGCCGAGTTCGGTGGCGACGAGCTGGGCGTCGTCGAGGAGGACGGGGGTGTCGTTGTTGTGGAGCGTCTGCTCGGCGACGAGCTGGGAGCGGTTGGAGCCGGCGGTGGAATCGATCTGCCAAATGACGACGTCGGAGGCCGGGAAACGGGCGCGGAGGGCGCGGAGGGCGGCGGCGGTGGCGGCGGCGCGGGGGGAGCGCGGGGCGGTGAAGACGAGGACGAGGGCTTTGGCGGTGGACTCGTAGTAGAGTTCGCGGGTGACGCCGCGGTGGTCGGTGAGGCGGAAGTTGGGGACGATGGCGCCGGGGGCGAGGGCATCGGTGGCGGCGGCGGCGAAGGCGCGGAGGTCGAGCGGGCGGCCGTGCTCCATGGCGGCGGCGCGGGGGACGGTCGCGGCGGCGAGGAGGGCGCCGGCGAGGGCCAGGGCGAGCGGGAAGAGCGGGCGCAGGCGGGCGGGGCGGAGAGACGGAGTCGGAACGGGAGGGAGAGACGGAGAGAGGGGGAGACGGAGAGCGGGGGAGCGCGGGAGGGACGGAGCGCGGGGATGGGCGGGAGCGGGGCGCGGGACGGACATGGCGGGCAGTGAGGCGAGGTCGGCGGGGTTTGGCAAACAAGGCTTGCCCGGGCGGGGCGGGAGGTTACGCCGACGCGATGAACTTCCGGCGATGGATGCGGGGTGCGGCGATGGCGGCGGGGCTGGCGGTGGCGTGGGGCGGAGGTGGATTCGCGCAGGAGCCGGTGTTGACGCGGCCGGGCCAGATGTGGCTGACGGACGTGACGGGGGAGGTCGAGGTGGCGGCGGGCGACAGTGTGCGCAAAGCGAAGGCGGGCGAGCCGGTGAAGGCGGAATCGACGGTGAAGACGGGGCGGAAGGCGATGGCGACGCTGTTGTTGTCGAACGGGGCGACGGTGAGGCTGGCGCCGGAGACGGAGGTGCAGATCGAGGAATTTTTGCAGGCGCCGTATAGCGGGAGCGTGAAGGCGGCGGACCTGAAAGAGGAGCCGAGTGTGTCGCGGGCGCTGGTGCGGCTGCGGCGCGGCGAGGTGCGGGTGGCGGTGAAGCCGCTGAAGGCGGCGCGGGGCTCGGTTTTTTTGCTCGGGCTGGCGGCGGGCGCGGTGCGGACGACGGGCGGGGCGTTTTACGCGATGGCGCGGATGCACGACCTCGGACTGGGGGTGTGCAACGTGGAATTGGAGAGCGGCGCGGCGGAGATGGAGCCGGCCGGCGCGGAGTCGGGCGCGGCGGCGACGAAGTTGGCGGTGGGGAAACGCGAGGCGTGGGCCATCGAAGTGGACAAGGCGAGCGGCGCGGTGACGGTCGGCGAGATGCCGAAGGCGGAGGCGGCGAAAAAGTAGGCGGGCCGGGCGGGTAGGCGTCTAAGGAAAATCCGAAATCGGCGTGTCCGGGATTGCGGGGGGCGGTCGGCCGCCGAGTGTGGGAGGCATGGAGGCGAATCCGCGCAGGGCCGGGCAGACGGCCGGACAATCCAGCCGTTGGCCGGTGGTGGCGCTCGGACTGACGGGACTCGTGGCGGTCGTGGCCGGCGCGGCCTATCTGGATGAACACGAGCGGCACGAGCGCCGGGAGGTCGAGATGCGGCTGGCGGTCATCGCGCAGGCGAAAGTGCGGCAGTTGGAAGCGTGGCGGGCGGAGCGCGCCGCGGATGCGCGGACCTTCGCGCGGATGCCGACGCTGATGGAAGCCCTGGGCGGGGCGGCGGATGGGCGCGACGCGGAGAGCCGGTGGGCGCGGGTGGCGCGTTACGCGGAGGAGTTTGCGGGGGCCTACGGATATTCGCGGCTGGCCGTGCAGGACGCGACCGGGCGGGAGCGTCTGCGGGTGCCGGCGGGTGCGGCGCCGGAAACGGCCGACGGGCGCGAGGAGGCCGCGCGGGCGGCGCCCGGGGACGGGGTGGTCTTCGGCGATCCGCGGGTCGCGGAGGACGGGGCGGCGTGGCTGGAGATCCGGGCCGCGGTGCCGGCGCCGGCGGGCTTCGGATCGGCGGGGACGGTGGTGTTGCGCGCGGACTTCGGGCGGGTGTTGTTGCCGCTGTGGCGCGACGGCGAGCCGGGGACGCGGGTGAGCGAGACGATCCTGGTGCGGCGGGAGGGGGAGGAGGAACGGGTGTTGGGGGATTCGAAAGGGCCGGACGAGCGCGGGCTGCGGCGGGGGCCGGCGGGAGCGGGCGGGTGGACAGCGGCGGGAGCGGGCGGAGCGGGGCGGCTCGCGGAAGGGCGCGACCCGCGCGGAGCGCCCGTGCTGGGGGTGGCGCGGCCGGTGGCGGGGTCCGACTGGTGGCTGGTGGCGCTGCAGGACCGGGCGGAGTTCGACCGCCGCGTGCGCAACGAGGCGGTGCGCGTGGTGGGGTTGGGCGCGTTGGTTCTGGTCGGCGTGGCGCTGGCGATGCATCGCGTGCGGCGGGTGCGCGAACACGACGCGGAGAGGCGGCGGGATGAGGCGGAGCGCAGCCGGGCCGCGGCGTTGGAGCGGCTCGGTCTGGTGCTGCGGCACGCACACGACGCGATCCTGTTGTTTGACGCGGAGCGCCGGGTGGTGGAGGCGAACGAAGCGGCGTGCCGGCTCTACGGCCGGACGGCGGCGCAGATGGCGAACCTGCCCGTAGCGGAGATCCGGGCGGTGTCGGTGCGGGCGCGCCTGGCGGGGCAGTTCGAAGCGGCGCAGCGGGCGGGAGGCTTGATTTTCGAAACGCTCCACCGGCGCAGCGACGGCACGGAGTTTCCGGTGGAGGTGAGCGCGCAGCCCGTGACGGTGGACGGCCGGCCGCACGTGTTGTCGATCGTGCGCGACATCTCGGAGCGACGGGCGCACGAGCGGGAGATCGAACGGCTCAACCGGGTCTACCAGGTGATCAGCGGCCTGAACCAGGCGATCGTGCACCAGACGACGCGCGCGGCGCTGTTCGCGGAGATCGGGCGCGTGATGGTGGAGGTGGGCGGGTTTCGCTTCGTGTGGTTCGGCTGGGCGGACGAGGCGACGGGGTGGATCGAGCCGGTGGCGGTGCACGGGGACGAGCATGGCTACGTGGACGGTTTGCGGGTCTCGGTGCGGGCCGAGCGGCCGGAGGGGCAGGGGCCGAGCGGCCGGGCGTTCCGGGAGCGGCGGCCGTATGTGTGCAACGATTTCCTGGGCGATCCGGCGACGGCGCCGTGGCGGGAACGCGCGGAACGGAGCGGGGTGCGGGCGTCGATCGCGTTGCCGTTGAGCGAAGGCGGGCGCGTGCGCGGGCTGTTGACGGTGTATGCGGGTGAAAAAGACTTCTTCGGCCCGAGCGAAGTGCGCCTGCTCGAAGAGGCGGCGGGCGACGTGGCGTTCGCGCTGGAGGTGTTTGCGCGCGAGGAGCAGCGGCGGAAGTCGGAGGCGGAGCTGCGCAAACTGTCGCGCGCGATCGAGCAGGCGCCGCTCTGCGTGGCGATCACGGATCTCGACGGGCGGATCGAGTATGTGAATCCGAAGTTCAGCGAAGTCACGGGCTACGGCGCGGCCGAGGCGGCGGGGCAGAATCCGCGGCTGCTGAAATCCGGCCTCACGCCGCCCGGGGTCTACGTGGAAATGTGGGCGACGCTGGCGCGCGGGCAGGTGTGGCGGGGCGAGCTGCACAACAAAAAGAAGAACGGCGAACTCTACGTGGAGATGGCGGTGATCGCGCCGGTGGTGGGAGACGACGGGCGGCCGACGCACTACGTGGCGCTGAAGGAGGACATCACGGCGCGGCGGCGCACGCAGGTGGCGTTGCGGGAGAGCGAGGAGCGTTACCGGTTGATCGCGGAGAACACGAGCGACGCGATCTGGATCGTGGACCTGGCGTCGGGCCGGTTCACCTACGCGAGCGCGGCGGTGCGCCGCATGCTGGGTTACGCGCCGGACGAGCTGGTGGGGCAGGAGTTCGGGCTGGTGCTGACGCCGGAGTCGCGGCGGATCGCGGCGGAGAGCGTGGCGGCGCGGGTGGCGGCGTGCGAAGCGGGTGACACGGCGCGGCGCGACCTTCCCCTGCAGCTCGACCACCGGCGGCGCGACGGCGGGATCGTGCGCGGGGATGTGGTGACCACGCTGCTGGCGGACGCCGCGGGCCGGCCGACGCAGGTGCTGGGCGTCTCGCGCGACGTGACGGAGCGGCGGGCGGCGGAGGATGCGTTGCGGCACGGCCTGGAGCGGTTGGCCCGCGCCGAGCAGATGGCGCGGCTGGGCAACTGGGAACTGGGCGCGGGCGGCGCGGACGTCAGCCTGTCGGCGGAGGCGAGGCGGGTCTTCGAGGTGCCGGCGGACCGCGAAAGGGTCGGGGTGGAAGAATTGCTGGCGGGCGTGCACCCCGCGGACGCCGGGCGTGTGCGGGAGATTTTTGAACCGGCGCGGGCGGCGGGGCCGAAGCGGATCGCGGGTTTCCGGCGGCGGCATCCCGACGGGCGGATGAAATATCTGGAGGCGACGGCCGAACCGGCGGCCGGGGCGGACGGGACGCTGCGCGCGGTGGGCACGGTGCAGGACGTGACGGAGCGCAAACGGGTCGAACTGGAACTGCACGGCCTCGTGAAGGAATTGAAGGCGATCCATGCGGTGTCGCTGGCGATGAACCAGCGCGAGCTGGCGCCGGAGGAACTGCTGGCGCGCGTCGTCGGGCAGGTGCCGATGGCGCTGCGCACGCCGGCGAACCTGCGGGCGGAGATCCGGCTGGGCGGGCGGACGGTGCGGGCGGGGGCGGACGGCGCGGCGACGGCGAGTCTGACGGTGCCGCTGACGATCAACGGCCGGACGGCGGGAGTGGTGACGGTGGCGGCCGTGGCGACGGCGGACGCCGCGGACGGGGGGGCGTTCACCACCCAGGAGCGCGAATTTGTGGAGAGTCTGGCGCGGACGCTGGAACTCGGCTTGGGCGAGCGGGAGTCGTTCGAGCAGGTGCGACGGAGCGAGGAGCGGTTCCGGGCGATTTTCGACCACGCGGAAGTCGGGATGTTCGAGACGACGCCCGACGGGCGGATCACGCGGGCGAATCCGTATCTGGGCGATCTGCTGGGGACCGCGCCGGGGGAGCTGGCGGGCACGCGGTGGAGCGAGTTTGCGGACGACGGCGAGCGCGCGCCGGCCGCGGAACCGCCGGTGGAGCCGACCGAGCTGCGCTGTCGGCGCCGCGACGGCAGCGAATTCCGGGGGCTGGTGAACGCACGGCTGGAGCGGGATGCGGCGGGGGCGCCGACGGGCTACATTTGCCTGCTCCAGGATATCTCGGGCCAGGTGGCGGCGCGCGAAACGCTGATGCGGTTCAACACGGAACTCGAAAACAAGGTCGCGCTGCGCACGGCGGAACTCGCGGCGCGCAACCGCGAGGTGCAGGCGTTGCTGCGGGCGGTGCCGGATGTGGTGATGCGCCTGCGCGCCGACGGGACGCTGCTCCATTGCCAGCGGGCGCGCGGGTCCGCCGGGCTCGACGCATTGGTCGGGGCGGCGGACGGCGCGGAGCCGGCGCCGCGGGAGGCGTTGCTGGGGCCGGCCCGGGAGCTGGGGCGCCGGGCGCTGCAGGAAGACGCGACGGTGGCGGCGGAGCTGCCCGTCGCGGCGGCGGCGGGCGACTGCGCGCTGGAGCTGCGGGCGGCGCCGATCGGGGCGGAGGACTTCGTGGTGTTCGCGCGCGACATCACGGCGCGGAAGCGGCTCGAGGCGGAGACGGCCGCGATGCTGCAGCGCGAGCGCGAAGTCTCGGAGATGAAGACCCGGTTCATCTCGGTGACGTCGCACGAATTCCGCACGCCGATGGCGGCGGTGATGGGGTCGGCGGAATTGCTGGCCAACCATTTCGACCGGCTGGCGCCGGCGAAGCGCGACGAACTTTTCAGCCGGATCAACGGTTCGTTGCGGCGGATGACGGAGATGCTCGACGACGTGCTGACGTTGAACCGGCTCGACGGCAAACGCACGGCGGTGAACCCCGCGCCGTGCGATCTGCGACGGGAAGTGGAAAGCATGCTGGAAGAAGTCCGGCTCGGCGACCGGGGAAGCCACACGGTGGAGTTGGCGGCGCCCGCGGAGCCGGTGAGCGTCGTCACCGACGCCACGTTGCTGCACCACATCGTGTCGAATCTGCTGAGCAATGCCGTGCGTTATTCGGCGGCCGGCCGCACGGTGACGGTGCGAATCGACGCCGACGCCGAACGGGTGCGCCTGGCCGTGGAGGACGAAGGCATCGGCATCCCGCCGCAGGACCGGGCGCGGATTTTCGAGCCGTTCGAGCGCGGATCCAACGTGGGCAACATCAAGGGCACGGGCCTGGGGCTGAATATCGTGCAGCGCATGACCGCGCTGCTCGGCGGCACGATTCGCGTGGACGGCCGGGCGACGGGCGGCAGCGTTTTCACCGTGGAGCTGCCCCGTCGTTTTCCCGCCATCAACCCATGAATGCCGTCACCGCCCCCCGAATTCTGGTGATCGAGGACGACGAAGCCGTGCGCCGGACCTTGGTCGATATCCTCGAGATCAACGGCTACAGCGTGGACGCCGCGGCGGACGGCACCGAAGGCCTCGCCCGGGCGAAACAGGAGGCGCCGGCGCTGATCCTCACCGATGTGGCGATGCCGGGGTTGAGCGGCTTCGACTTGCTGGAAGCCTTCCGGACCGACGAGACGCTGCGGAAGGTGCCGGTGATCGTGGTGACCGCCAAGGTCGACCGGGCGGCCATGCGCCGCGGCATGGGCCTGGGCGCGGCCGATTTCATCACGAAGCCCTTCACGGGGGAGGAAGTGCTCGTCTCGGTCGCGACGCGGCTGGAAAAGAAAGAGCTGCTGGACGAGCTGGATGCGTTTGCGCACACGGTGGCGCACGATCTGAAGAGCCCGCTCGCGACGTTGACGGGGCGGCTCGAGCTGGCGGCCATGTTGGTCGGGCAGACGGACGAAGCCGGTTTGCAGCGGCATCTGCGGGAGGCCGCCAACTCGGCGTTCCGGCTCGGGGGGATCATCGACGAACTGCTCGTGCTGGCCGGCGTGCGGCGGCAGACGGTGGTGCCGGCACGGCTCGATACCGCGGCGTTGGTGGCGGAGGCGCTGGACCGGATCGACGGGCTCATCAAGCAACGGGAGGGCGAGGTGCGGTGTCCGCCCGATTGGCCGGCGGCGATCGGGCACGGCCCGTGGGTGACGCAGATCTGGGCGAACTACCTGAGCAATGCGGTGAAATACGGCGGCCCGCGGCCGAGGATCGAGCTGGGGGCCGAACTCGTCGCCGACGGCCGGCGCGTGCGGTTCTGGGTGCAGGACCACGGCCCGGGCCTAGCCCCGGAACAGCTGCGGCAGGTGTTCGTGCCGTTTGCCCGGATCTCGACGGTGCGGGCGAGCGGCCACGGCCTCGGGCTCTCGATCGTGCGGCGCATCGCGGAGAAGCTCGACGGCCGGGTGGGGGCCGAGAGCGTGCCGGGCGGCGGCGCGCGGTTCTGGTTCGAGTTGCCCGCGGATCGCTCCGGTTGCCCGGACCCCCTTGCCAAGCCGTGAGAATTCTCATTGTCGAAGACGAGGCGGCGATCCGCGTGACCCTGAAGCTCATGCTCGAGCTGAACGGCCACACCGTGAGCGAAGCCGCCGACGGTCCCGAGGGCGTGGCGCGGGCGGCGGAGCGGCCCGAACTCATTCTTTGCGACATCGGGTTGCCGGGGCTCGACGGCTACCAGGTGCTGGAGGCGGTGCAGCGGATCCCCGGTTGCCGCGATGTGCCCTTCATCTTCCTCACGGCCCGGGCGGAGCGCGACGATCAGCGGCGGGGCATGACGCTCGGGGCGGACGACTACATCACGAAGCCCTTCACGGAGCGGGAGATTCTGGACGCGATCGCCTCGCGCGTGCGGCGACAGCAACCGTTGCGCGAGCGGATCGCCGCGTTGCTGGAGGCGCGGGCCGAGGAAGCGGGGGCCGACTGGTCGCACGAGTTGCTGACGCCGTTGAACGCGGTGCTCGGGGGCTTGGAATTGATCGAGGCGGAGGCGGAGCGGATCGGGCCGGCGGAGCTGCGGGACTTGCTCGGGTTGATCCGGTCGGGGGCGGTGCGGCAGGAGCGGTTGTCGCGGAAGCTGATCCGGTTTTTCGAGCTGGAGCGGCTGAAGACAGCGGGGACGAGGCGGCACGCGACGTGCGAAGCGGCCAAGATCGTGGCCGCCGGCGTGCGGGCAGGCGAAGCGATGGAGGAGCGCGCGGGAGCGACGACGATCGTCTGCGCGGATGCGAAAGTGCGGGGAACGGCGGATCACGTGACCACGGCGGTGGCCGAACTGGTGTCGAATGCGCTGCGGTTTTCGGCGGGTGCGGTATCGGTGACGGGAGCGGTGGACGGGGCCGGCTACCGGATCGACGTGACGGACGACGGCCCGGGGATGGCGCCGGAGGAGCGGGCGGGGATCGGGCCGTTCCGGCAGTTCAAGCGGGCGAAACAGGGGCAACAGGGGCTGGGTTTGGGCCTGGCGATCGCGGCGGCGGCGGCGGCGCAGGCGGGCGGAGGTTTGGAGTTGCAGGCGGGGCCGGGCGGCCGGGGCGTGCGCGCCGTGCTGCGGGTGGCACTGGCGGAGTAGTGGGAAGTCTCGGGCGCGCAGAGGGCCGGGAGCAGACGGTCGGGCGCGCGCGGCCCGCACGGGTGGATCCGGAGGGCGAAAGCCGGCCGTGGGTCAACGAGCGGCTCTCTCCGCACCCGGCGGTCGAACGGTGCGACCGTCGAACCATTGGCCTTCGATCAGCAGGCGCCGGCACTGGTCCGGCACGCCGCGCTCGTTGCGGTGGAGCATGCCCGCGAGGAAGTCGATCGCGGCAGCGCCGACTTCCCGGGGCATTTCGCTCACGCCGGATTTTTCGCGCGACGGTTTCACTTCGGTCAGGAAGGCCGCGCCGATCTGCTGCGGCACGAGATACCCCAAGGCGCGCAGGGCGGGGAGTGCCTCGGCGCACTTGGAGATGATCGCGTCGGGGCGTTCGCGTTTCAGCCACCGCCCGAATTCCGCTTGGTCCCACCGGTCGAGAATCAAGGGGTCGAGCCGGCCGGAGGCGGGCAGTTCCTGCCGGGCGACCAGGTAGCCGGCCAACCAGTTGTGATCCACGCGTGCGTCGCTGGCTCCGAGCATCACGAGACCCACGCGGCGATAGTCGCGCCGCCGCAGGTGATCGAAGGCGAGTCTGATGCAGCGATACTGGTTGGGGCAGACCATGTGGAGGGCGGGGCGGGCCAGCGAGTAGCCGATCGCGATGGCGGAGAATTTTTCCCACTGCAGGTCGAGTTCCACGGCGGGTTCGGGTTGCGGGGCGATGACGAGTCCGGCGATGCCGCGGGCGGCGAGGATCTGGGACGCCCGGGGTGCCGTCATCCGGTCGGCGCGCAGCCAAAACTCCTCGAGATGGAAGCCCAGCGTCTTCGCCCGCTCCCGCGCGCCGGCGAAATAGTCCGCGTAGATCTCCACTTCTCTCCAGTCGTCGCGGCCCGGGAAATTTGTCACCCAGGCAAGGGTGGCCCGATAGCGGCGCGGTCGATGTTCGTGGCGGTAGCTGGAGAGCGAGGCCAGCATCGGGTCGGGATGGTAGCCGAGTTCGTCGGCGGCGCGGCGGATGCGTTCTCTCGTTTCCGGCGGGATTTCCGGTCGATCCCGCAGCGCCAACGACACCGTGGTGAAGTGGCAACCGGCGTGCAGGGCGATGTCGCGAAGCGTGATCCGGCGTCGGGGGGCGGCCATGGGCGGTCACTCTGGCGTGCGCTCCCGGGAGTTCAACAGCTTGAGCAATCGGCCGATTTACGGGTCGGACGAGCGACCCACACTGCTGTCGATTCCGCCGCGCCGGGCGGCTTGCCGGCGCCTCCCACCCCCCGAACCCACTCCGCATGACTCCATCGCTCCGGCCTCTGCGTCGATTGCTCCGCGCCGGCATCGTCGCTCTGTCTGTTCTTTGGTGGACCGCCCTCGCGGCGACTCGATCCGCCGGCACTGTCACCGGCACGGTCACCAACCCGCAGAGTGAATTCGTGCAGGGGGCCGAGATGCGCCTCGAAGGCACCGCGGCTATCGCGACCACCGCGACCACC
This sequence comes from Opitutaceae bacterium, assembly GCA_044375835.1. GTDB lineage: Bacteria > Verrucomicrobiota > Verrucomicrobiia > Opitutales > Opitutaceae > ER46. The sequence continues at coordinate 867 of JBILLY010000036.1, read as the reverse complement.
GACTGCTCGGACCGTTACCACCTCCGCACCGTCGGCGCCGCCCGGCTCAACGGCGAGTGGTTCGGCGACCTCAAAACCGTGGACGCGTCCGTCGGCTACACGTTCCGCCACGGCCTGCGGCTCTACCTCGAGGGCAAGAACCTGACCGATCAGGTGACGCGGCGCATTTTCTTCGGCCGCAGCGACCGCCCGAGTGAGCACGAGAAACCCGGTTGGAGTATGGCGGGAGGCTTGAAGTTCGAGTTCTGAGAACGGGCCGGTGTCCGACCGGCCCATGCTTCACTTCGATCCGGCTTTCCCGTCCTCCGCGTTTCTAAATTCGATCGACCGCTCTCGATGTCCACCCGCCGCCACTTCCTCGGCACCGCCGCCACCGGTCTCGCCGCCGCTGCGCTTGCGCCGCGCCTCCGCGCCGCGCCCGTTTCGCGCGACGCCCTCGCCGACACCTACGCCCGGCTCGACGCCGCGGCCGGCAAACCGGTGATCGATGTCTCCCGCCTCCGCGATCCGCTCGTCATCGAGTCGATCGAGTTCCTGCGCAACGGCGAAACCCACCTCGTGCGCGTGCGCGCGAAAAACGGCGCCACCGGTGTGGCCGTGGGCAACGAGCGCGACATGGCCTACCTCGTGCCCGTCGCGCAGCAGCTCATGGTGCCGCCGCTGCTGGGCAAAGACGCGCGCGACTGGGAAGACCTCATCGAGGCGGTCTACCTCCACGCGTCGAACTACAAACGCCAGGGCCTGCTCTTCTGGCTGCCGTTCGCGGCGATCGAGTTTGCCGTGCTCGATCTGTTGTCGCGCGCGGCGGGCGTTTCCGTGTCCACGCTGCTCGGCGGCCGGCCCGGCGGCACGGTCGACCTCTACCAC
>JBILLY010000056.1:0-12381 GCA_044375835.1 Opitutaceae bacterium | reverse complement strand
CGGCCGGACTGCCCCCGTTTGCCGAAAAGCCGGCCTCGCTGTCCCGCCCTTCGGGACCGCCGCCCTGTAACTTTCCACCCCCGCCCGCGCCTATCCCCGCGCCGCCGGCACCACCGCCGCCGCGACTTGTCGTTCCTGTTACGCTTCTCGCGTTGCGGCATCGTTTCGCCCAAATCCAGTGGCGGCTACGCTGCGCCTTCCCTCGATGATCCTCCCGTCCCTCCGCTCCCGCGCCCTCCTCCTCTCCGCCCTGCTCGCCTGGCTCGCGCCCCGCGCCGCCCGCGCCGAGGAGTCCGTCCGCTACAAATACCAGGACTACCAGGAAATGGGCGGCCGCATCTCCGTCCGCGTCCACGGCGCCGCCGTGGAAAAAGACTTCGGCCCCGCCACCCGCCTCAAGGTCGAGGGCGTGGTCGATGCCATCGCCGGCGCCACCCCCAACGGCCAGCCCGCGCCCGCCGGCAGCGACGAGGTGCCCCTCGCCAAACTCACCGACCGCCGCAAAGCTTGGAACGCCGCGCTCTCGCACCAGTTCACCGGCGTCAACCTCGCCCTCGGCGTCGGCAACAGCCGCGAGAGCGACTACGTCTCCAACGGCGCCTCCCTCAACGCCCTCTTCGATTTCAACCAGAAGAACACCACGCTCCTCGCCGGCTACGCCACCACCGACGACGACATCCGCGTCTTCTACCAGACCGACCGCGCCAAGAAGCGCACGCACGACGTCATCGTCGGCGTCACCCAGCTCCTCGACCCGCGCACGTCCGTCACCTTCAACCTCACCGCCGGCCGCCAACGCGGGTATCTGTCCGATCCCTACAAGCTCGTGCAGAAGGAAACCGAGATCGTCCCCGGCCTCTCCCTCCCGCTCACCTTCGCCGAAAACCGCCCCGCCAAGCGCACCAAGGTCATCGCCCTCGCCGCCCTCAACCGCGCCTTCCCCGAGGTCAAGGGCGCCGCCGACCTGAGCTACCGCTGGTATCGCGACACCTACGACACCACCGCCCACACCCTCGAGGCCGCCTGGTTCCAGCACGTCGGCGAGCACTTGATCGTCCGCCCCTCCGTCCGCTTCTACGACCAGAGCGCCGCCGACTTCTACTACTACAAACTCGACGGCACCGCCGTCGTCCCGACCAACGGCGCGCCGCGCCCCGGCGGCCCGTTCTACTCCTCCGACTACCGCCTCAGCGCCATGCAGACCTTCACCTACGGCGTGAAACTCATCTGCAACCTCTCCGAGGCCTGGCAGTTCGACGCCGCCTTCGAACGCTACGACATGCGCGGCACCGACCGCGTCACCCCGCAGAGCGCCTACGCCCGCGCCAACATCATCACCGTCGGCGCCCGCTTCGCCTGGTAGCTCCGGGGAATCCACCGCCCTCCCGCTCCGAATCCTCCCGACTCCGAAATTCGAGTTCCGAACTCCGAAATCCGAAATTTGAAACCTGAGATCTCAAATCCGACATCCGAAATCTGAGATCTCAAATCCGAGATCCGAAATCTGAGTTCCAAGTTCCGAATCCGGAAATTCCGCACCCCATGGCCTTCGTCGCCCGCTCCCAACGCACCCCGCCGCCCGCCGTCCCGAGCGTGGCCGCCGACGTGCCGTTGCGCCGGCTCGACTTCGCCGCGCTGGGGACGAACTGCATCATCCAATACGCCGCGCCCGCCGGCGATCCGCAGGCCGCCGCCTTCGAGCGCGCCGTCACCGGCTGGGTCCACGCCTTCGAAGCCAAATATTCCCGCTTCCGCCCCGACAGCCTGCTCAGCCGCATCAACGCCGCCGCCGGCCGTGACTGGGTCGAGGTCGACGCCGAAATGGACGGCCTGCTCAAGCTCTGCGACACCCTGCACTTCATGACGCAGGGCATCCTCGATCCGACGACGCTCCCGCTGATCCGCCTCTGGAATTACAAAACGGATACGCCGCGCGTGCCGACCGACGCCGAGATCGCCGCCGCCCGCGCGCTCGTCGGCTGGAAAAAAGTCCAGCGCGCGCCCGGCAAGGTCTTCCTCCCCGAGCCCGGCATGGCGCTCGACTTCGGCGGCTTCGGCAAGGAATACGCCGTCGACCTCGCCGCCCAGATCGCGATCGACCACGGCATCCCGAGCGCGCTCGTCGATTTCGGCCACGATCTCCGCGCCGTCGGCGTGCCGCCCGGCCGCCCCGCCTGGCACATCGGCCTCGAGGATCCGCATCGCCCCGGCGAGACCGCCGGCAGCGTCGCCGTCATCGGCCGCGGCGTCGCCTCCTCCGGCGACTACATCCGCCGCTTCATCGTCGGCGGCCGCCGCTACGGCCACATCCTCGACCCGCGCAGCGGCCGCCCCGTGGCGCACGGTTGTCTCCAGGCCACCGTCATCGCCGGCAGCTGCCTGCAGGCCGGCGTGCTCTCCACCACCGCCTTCGTCCTCGGCGTGCCTGCCGGCATCGACTTCATCCAGGCCTGCCCCGGCGCCGAAGGCCTCCTCGTCACCGAACGCGCCCGCGCGCAGACCCGCGGCTTTTTCCACCATGTCGTTTCCTAGGCTTCGCTTCGCTCTCCCTCGCTTCGCGCCCGTCCGCCCGGCGCTCGACCGCCGCGCTACGGACCTCCGCGCTCTTGTAGGGCCTGACCTTGGTCAGGCCTTCGTCCGCCGCGCCCTTCTGGCCCTGTGCCTCCTCGCCGCGCTGCCGTCGCTCCGCGCCCAGATCAAAGTCGGCGACACCTTCCCGGCCCTCGACGCCGGCAGCCTCGTCGGTCTCTCCGGCGGCGCGCTCCCCGCCACCGCCGGCAAAGTCGTGCTCGTCGACTTCTGGGCCTCGTGGTGCGCGCCGTGCAAAGCCTCCTTTCCCGCGCTCGCGAAACTCCACCAGGAGCTCTCCGCCCGCGGCGTCGTCGTGCTCGGCGTGAGCATCGACGAGAAGCCCGCCGCCGCCGCCGCGTTCATCAAGCGCCTCTCCCCGCCCTTCGTCACCGTGCACGACCGCGACCAGAAACTCGTCAAGCAGGTCGTCGTCCCCACCATGCCCACCAGCTACCTCGTCGGCCGCGACGGCAAGGTCCGCTTCGTCCACGAGGGCTACCACGGCGACGCCACCGACCGCCTCCTCCGCCAGCACCTCGAAGCCCTTCTCGCCGAGACCAAATGAACACCACGCCCGCCCGCCCGCTCCTCGCCGCGCTCCTCCTCGCCGGTCTCGCCGTCCTCTCCGGCTGCACCAACGCCAGCCTCGTCCGCGTGAAACCCTGGGAACGCGCGACGCTCACCGAGTATGCGATGCGTCCCGACCGCGACGGCCTGCACACCGCGATGATGGAGCACACGTATTTCTCGCGCGAGACCGCGTCCGGCGGCCGCGGCGTCGGCGGCAGTGGCTGCGGCTGCAACTGACCGTGCACCTCCGCACCCGGCTTTTCTCCGGCCTGCACCGTCTGCCGCTGCTCGGCCTGCCCGGCGCGTTGTTGCTCGCCCTCCTGCAGCGCACGCCCGCGCTGCCCGCCGCCGCCACGTCGTCCGCCGGTGCGATCATCGCCTCGCCGCTCGGCGCCGTGCTGCGCGCCGCCTTCACCGGCGCGACGTCGCTCGGCGCCGTCCACGCCCTCGCGGGTGCGACCGCTTTCACCGTTTCCCCGCGCAGCCCGATCTCCGGCACCGTCGGCGTGCCGATCGCCACCGTCGTGTTCACGTATGTGGGGACTCCGGCCGCCCCCGCTTCGTGGCGCATCACGGGCTCCCTGCCGCCGGGTCTCTCCTACGTCCAGTCGATCTCCTCCGGCGGCATCATCAATGCCCGCACGCCGCAGATCGCCGGCACGCCCACCGCCGGCGGCACCTTCACGATCCGCGTGCAGGGCTACAACAACCTCAACGCCACCGGCGACACCAGCAACTCGCCCGAGACGATCACGTTCAACATCACCGGCGCCCTCCCTGCGGCACCCGAATTCACGACGCACCCCGCCAGCCAGTCCGTGACCGCCGGCACCGCCGTCACCTTGGCCGCCGTCGTGAGCGGCTCGCCGCAGCCCACGCTGCAATGGCAGCGCGACGGACAGCCGATTCTCGGCGCCACCGCGACCACGCTCAATCTCGGCCCCGTGCAGCCCGCCGACGCCGGCGACTACCGTCTCGTCGCCGGCAATCCCAGCGGCACCGCCACCAGCGCCGTCGCCACCCTGACCGTCAGCGCCGCGACCGATGCCACCGCGCGCCTCTCCAACCTCAGCGTGCGCACCGCGCTCGCCGCCAACACGCCGCTCATCGTCGGCGTCGTGGTCAACGACGGCCCGCGCGACATCCTCGTCCGCGCCGCCGGCCCCGCGCTCGCCGCCTTCGGCCTCGCTTCCGTGATGGCCGATCCGCGGCTCGAACTTTTCAACGGTGCCCAGTCGATCTTTGCCAACGACAACTGGACCGCCGACCTCGCGCCGACCTTCGCCGGCGTCGGCGCCTTTGCCTTCGCCGGCGGCAGCCGCGACGCCGCCTTCGTGCGCAGCCTCGACGCCGCGTATTCGATCCAGGCCCGCGGCCCCGCCGGCGGTGTCGTGCTCGTCGAAGCCTACGACACCGGCGCGCCTACCGCCGCCCGGCTCGTCAATGTCTCCGCCCGCAACCGCGTCGGCCTCGGCGACGACATCTTGATCGCCGGCTTCGCCATCGCCGGCACCGGCGCCAAGCGCCTGTTGATCCGCGCCGTCGGCCCGACGCTCGCCGGGTTCGGCGTCACCGGTGTGCTCGCCGATCCGAAGTTGGAAATCTACAGCGCCGCCGGCGTAAAGGTGACCGAGAACGACAACTGGGCAGCCTCGCTCGCCGCGAGTTTTTCCGCGGTCGGTGCGTTTTCGCTGCCCACGGGCAGCCGCGACGCCGCGCTCGTCGCGACGCTCGCCCCCGGCAGCTACACCGCGCAAGTCCGCGGCGCCGACGGCGGCACGGGCGAGGCTCTGATCGAACTCTACGAGGCGAAGTAGCGCGCGCCGCCGCGCGCGGGGTTTGGCCGGTGTGGGTGCGAGCACCAAACCGCGCTCGACCACGCGGGCCGGGCGGCTAGGTTTCCGCGCACCCCGGCCGAGACGCCTACCCGTCTCGCGTCACCGCAAATCCCCCGTCCCCGGGCCGCGCGCGCTTCATCGTGCGGCCGCTGTTCGCCGCCCGTCCGCCATGAAGCCCTCCGTCGCCCGTTACGCCGCCGCCCTCGGGATATTTTTCCTGAGTTTCACCGTCACGTCTGCCGCCGAGTCCGCGGAGCCCCGCGCCGAGATCGAGCACCTGCGGCGCGAGATCGCCCGGCACGACGCGCTCTACCACCGCCAAGCCGCGCCCGAGATCAGCGACGCCGACTACGACCGGCTCAAGCGCCGCCTGCGGGAACTGGAGCAAACGCACCCGATCGCCGCGCAGACGGCCGCAGCGGTTCGCGACGAGACCGACGAGCGCAGCGGCGTCCTGCCCACCGCGCGCCACGTCGAGCCGATGCTGAGTCTGGAAAAGGCCTACACGGCGGCCGATGTGCGGGCGTTTCACGCGCGCGTCGCCAAGGCCCTCGGTCGCCCCGAAGTCGCCTGCGTGGTGGAGCCGAAATTCGACGGCCTCGCTGTGAGCCTCGTCTACGAGCACGGCCGGCTGGTGCGCGCCGTCACGCGCGGCAACGGCCGCGACGGCGACGACATCACCGCTCATGTGCGGCCGCTGCCCGATGTGCCCGCGGAGTTGGATTCCGCCGCGCCGCCCCCGGCGCGGCTCGAAGTGCGCGGCGAACTCCATGTGGCGTGGTCCGACTTCGCGCGTGTCAACGCGGAGCGCGACCTCGCGGGCGAGGCGCGCTTCGCCACGCCGCGCAGCCTCGCGGCGGGCACCGTGCGGTTGCTCGACTCCGCGGAAGCCGCGCGCCGCGGCCTGCGCGTCGCGGTGTTCGGGCTCGGCGCCTGCGCGCCGGTGGCGGCGCGGCCCGGGTCGCAGACGGCGTTGCTCGTGCAGTTGCGCGCATGGGGATTTCCGAACGTGCCGGACGCGCGCACGGCGATCGGCGCGGCGGCGATCGGGCGTGCGTTGGAGGCGTTGGGCGCGGCGCGGGCCGCGCTCGGGTTTCCGATCGACGGCGCGGTGGTGAAGGTCGACGCCGTCGCGGACCAGACGGAGTTGGGCCGGAGCGAGACCGCGCCGCGCTGGGCGGTGGCCTACAAGTTCGAGCCCGAGCGCGCCGAGACCGTGGTGCGCGCCATCACGGTGCAGGTCGGCCGCACCGGCGTGCTCACGCCCGTCGCCGAACTTGTCCCGGTCGCGCTCGCCGGCACCACCGTCGCGCGGGCCACGCTGCATAACCGCGAGGAGATCGCGCGCCGGGACGTCCGCCTCGGCGACACCGTGTGGATCGAGAAAGCGGGCGACATCATCCCCGCGGTCGTCGGCGTGAACCTGGCGCGCCGGCCGGCGGACGCGGTGCCGTATGTGTTTCCTTCGGCTTGCCCCGATTGCCGGGCGCCGGTCGTCGGCCGCGCGGGCGAGGTGGCGGTGCGGTGCGGCAACGGCGCGTGCCCGGCGCAGCTGCGGCGCCGCCTGGAGCACTTCGCGTCGAAGGCCTGTCTCGATCTCGACGGCCTCGGCCCCGCGCTGGTGGAAACGCTGGTGGCGAGCGGCCGCGTGCGCGACCTGCCCGACCTGGATCGCCTCACGCGGGCCGACCTCCGCGCGCTCGGCCGGGGCGGCGAAAAGGGTGCGGACCGCCTGTTCGCGGCGCTGGAGGGGAGCAAGCGCGCCGAGCTTTGGCGGGTGGTGCACGGCCTCGGCGTGCCGCAGGTCGGCGCGGCCGCCGCAAAGGAGCTGGCGCGCCGTTACCGCTCGCTCGAAGCGCTGCTCGCGGCGAGCCGTTCGGTGGACGCAGGCGAGACAGGGGGCGCGCCGGGGCCGGATCCGGCGGACCGGGCGCTGCGGGCGTTTCTGGCGGAGCCGCGCGGGCGTGCGACCGTCGAGGGCCTGCTCGCGGCGGGTTTCGCGCCGGTCGCGCCCGCGGCGACCGGCCGGCAGCTTGCCGGCAAGACGCTGGTGCTCACCGGCGCGCTGCCCGTGCTCACGCGCGCGCAGGCGACGGCGTTGATCGAGGCGGCGGGCGGGAAAGTGGCCGCGGCGGTGAATCGGAATTCCCACTACGTCGTCGCGGGCGAAGGCGCCGGCGCCAAGCTCGAGCAGGCGCGGCGGCTGGGCGTGCCGGTGATCGACGAGACGGAGCTGCGCCGGCTGGCGGAGGCGCCGTGACCGCGGCGCGCCTCCGGCGGCGCGGCGCGCGCGGGCGATTCCGGGCTGGCGCGCGGGCGGGCGGAACCGTTGTCTCGGCGGCTCCATGAGCGGTCCGCTGCCGTCCAGAATCATCGCCGAGATCGCCTTCATCGGGCGGGGCGGCGGCGCGGTGAAAAACCTCGATGGTTTCAAAAAGAGCCACCACTCGGTGCCCGACGCGGCCAACGCGACGACGAACGCGTTTCTCGCGAAGCTGTGCGCGGGCGAACTCGCGGCGGAGGCGGAGACGCTGTTCCAGCAGGTGCGGACGGGCCTCGGCTACAAGCGGAAGCAGGTGTCGCTGAGCGTCGGCAGCCCGGTGGCGACGCTGGCGGCGAAGGATTTTTCCGTGGAGATTTTCTACGCGCTCGAGGAGCGCGACCCGTCGCGCTACGCGGTGACGACGACGCTGCGCGAGCTGAAGAACGCGGACCTGGCGCGCACGGCGGAGTTTGCGGCGATCTTCGCGGGGAAGTTCACCGAGATCGGTTTCGGCCTGAAAAAGGGCGTGTCGGTCGAGGCGGTGATCGATGCGATCGAGGCGCTGGCGGACGACGACGATGAGGCGGCGCGCGAAGGGGCGGGCAAGCTGCGGGTCGACTACCCGTCGGACTGCAGCGAGTGCACGATCGGCGTCGAGGGCGTGGAAGCGTCGGTGCGCTGCACCGGGGCGGCGCTGGAGATCGTGTTTGCGCGCGGCGGCGGGCCGGCGGAGCTGATCGAGGCGTTCGACGCGGTGCGCGGGGCGTTCCGGATCAGCAAGGCGTTGAGCGGGCTGATCGCGTAGCGCGGGTCACGGCGCGCCGGCGCGGAGGAGCTTGCCGGCGGCGTCGAGCTCGGCGCGATGGGCGACGGTGCCGTCGACGGCGTGGTGCTGCACCAGCAACCGGGAGGCGGCCGCGGTGGCGCCGGGGACGGTGGCGACGGTGAGGAAGCCGCCCTTGAGACGGAAAAATTTCTGGATGGCTTCGTCGCCGGGCTGCGGGTTGTAGCCGCCGGCGTGGACATCGGACATCGGGCCGCAGCCGAACTCGCGCAGGCCCGTGGCGGGATCGATCGAGAAATACTGCCAGTGGCGGTCGCCGTTGGTCGTGATGAGGTTCTGGTGCGCCGAGAGCGCGCGGCGGAGCTCGTCGCCCTCGTGGCGGAAGCCGGCGTTGGCGTGGTTGTCGTTCTTGTTGCCGCGATCGGGGCCGACGATGGGCGTGGGGGAGACGAGGACTTTGAAGGTGGCGTCGGAGGCGGCGAGGGTGCGGAGGAGCCAGGCTTTCTGTTCGGCGCCCAAGATGGTCTTGTCGGGACCGTCGGGCGCGTTGTTGCGCGAGCGCCAGCGGCGGCCTTCGACGATCCAGACCTGAAGATCGCGGCCGTAGCGGAATGTGCGATACGGCAGCGGCGAGACGGGAACCTGCTCGTCCCAGATCGCGAGGCCTTCGGCCCAGGTGAGGCGACCGTGGGTCATGCCCGGCCAGCAATCGTTGGTGAGGATGTCGTGGTCGTCGTTGGTGAAATAGACCGGCGTGGTGCGGTGGAAATCGCGGGGAAAGGGCAGGGCGTAGATGCGGTTCCACTTGAAGCGCGCGAGCGCGGCGGACGTGGCCCAAGGGTCGGGTTTGTCGTAATACTCCACGTCGCCGGTGTGCACGGCGAAGTCGTAGCCGGTGCGGCGCAGGGTGTCGTAGAGCCGGTGGCCGTTGGCGGGATCGTCGCGGCGGGGGTAGTCGCCGCAGGTGATGACGGCGAACTTCACCGCGGGGGCGTTCGTCGCGGCCGGCGCGGTGCGGAACGAACCCTCGGTGACCGCGCCGGCGCGGCCGGCGGTGTCGCGCGACTCGACGCGCACGGCATAGCCGGTGCCGGGTTGGAGCGGGCGCAATGTGAGTTGCGCGGTGTGGTCGCGCGCGGGATCGACGGCGGTCCAGGAGGACTCGACGGGAGCGCCTCCGCCGGTCGGTCGCAGTGTGACGCGGACGGAACCGGCGGCGCCGGGCAATGCGCCGAGCATCTGGGCGAGGGTGCGGCCGGGCGGGAGCTGGGTGGCGGGGTCGGCGACGAGGGAGATGACGCGGTGGCGGTGCTCCTCGGATAGGCCGGCTTTCGTGGCGTTGGGCGGCAGCTCGGAGGCGGGCACGCTTGGCGGGAGAAACGCGGCGCCGGTCCAGTTGGCGTCGGGGGCGACGGTGAGGCGCGTCCAGATGACGGCGGAGTCGGCGGAGACTTCGCCGATCTTGATGCCGTTGCCCTGATGGACGGAGGCGAGGGCGGCCGGGCCGGCGAGCAGGAGGGCGAGCGCCGCGCCGAGGGCGGGCACGCGCGCGCGGAGGTTTTCCAATGAAAGAAGCATGGCGGGGGAACGTTGAGGCGACCTCAACGGTTCCCCGCGGCAGTGCAATCCTGCAACCGACTTCGCCCCGGGCGGGGCGGCCTTACTTGATCATGTCGGCCACGAAGGAGCGCTCGTCGACGAGTTCCTTGTTGGTGGCGGCGATCTTGGACTTGGCGAAATCGTCCATGGCGTAGCCGGTGATGACTTCGTAGCTGCCGGGCGTCGTGGTGCGGACGGGGAGGCCGGCCCAGACGTCGGCGTCGAAGCCATAGTGGCCGTCGGACTTCACCGCGATGGAGTGGACGGCGCCGGGCGTGACGAGCGAGCGCACGTGGTCGACGAGGGCGTTGGCGGCGGAGGCGGCCGACGAGGCGCCGCGGGCGGCGATGATGGCGGCGCCGCGCTTGCCGACGGTCTCGCAGAACGGGCCCTGCAGCCAGGCGAGGTCGTTGATGACCTGGGCGGCGGGCTGGCCGGCGATCGTCGCGTGGGCGAAGGCCGGAAACATGGTCGGGCTGTGGTTGCCGTAGATGAAGATGTCCTTCACGGCGGTGAGATCGACGCCGGCCTTCTTGGCGAGCTGGGTCTGGGCGCGGTTCTGGTCGAGGCGCACCATGGCGGTGAAGCGGTCGGCCGGGAGGCGTTTCGCCTGCGAGGCGGCGATCATGCAGTTCGTGTTGGCGGGATTGCCGACCACGGCGATGCGCGCATCGGCGGCGGCGACGGCGTCGATGATCTGGCCCTGGCCGATGAAGATCTTGCCGTTGTCCTTGAGCAGGTCGGCGCGCTCCATGCCGGGGCCGCGGGGCTTGGCGCCGACGAGCAGGCACCAGTTGGCGTCTTTGAAGCCGACCGCGGGGTCGGAGGTCTGGACGATGCCCTTGAGCAGCGGGAAAGCGCAGTCGTCTAGTTCCATGGCGACGCCCTCGAGGGCCTTGAGGGCCTTTTCGACGGGGGCTTCGATCAGCTGGAGGATGACGGGTTGGTCGGCACCGAACATCGCGCCGGAGGCGATGCGGAAGAGGAGGGCGTAACCGATCTGGCCGGCGGCGCCGGTGACTGCGACACGGATGGGAGCTTTCATGGATTGGGAGCGTCGTGACTAACGACGGGACCTGGGAAAAACACGAAAAAACTTCTCCGCGCGGCGCGATACGTCCGCCGGGAACTTTGCGGCTGGCTCTTTTCGGCGGGACTGCTTTCGAAAGGCCGCAGTGATGAAAGCAAAAGCAGTCGCGGCGAATCCGGTCCAGGCGCGCCGGGAAGAGGAAAAGGAGCAACGGCGCCAGGCGATCATCGACGCGGCGGAGCACGTGATCGCGAAACACGGCTGGGAGGACACGAATTTCGGCGAGATCGCGCGGCGGTCGCGGCTGAGCCGGTCGTTGGTCTACTTCTACTTTCCGGACCGCGAGGATCTGTTCCACGCGGTGTGCGAGCGCGGGCTGGCGAAGATGCAGCGGCGTTTCGAAGCGGCGATGGCGAAGCACGGGACCGGGCTCGAGCAGATCATGGCGATCGGCCGGGCCTATCTGGCGTTTTCGCAGGCGGAGCCGCTGCACTTCGAGATTCTCTCGCGGATGCAGGCGCAGGAAACCGATCCGGCGGAGGAAAGCGCAACGGTCCGGGGCGCGAACGAGCGCGGGCGCGGCTGCCTCATGCTGGTGGCGCGGGCGCTCGGCCAGGGTCTGGCGGACGGCTCGATCCGAAAGGAGATCGGCGATCCCGGGCCGACGGCGGTGGCGGTGTGGGCGTTTACCCACGGGCTGATCCAGATCTCCGCGCAGAAAGAGGCGATGCTGAAGCGGGATTTCGGGCTCTCGTCCGCGAAGACGATGGAGCACGGCTTCGCGCTGCTGCGGGGGTCGCTCGCGGCCCGGTGACGCGGTTGTCGCGAAACTAGCCATTGACAGAGTGTCAATGGAACGCACGGTGTCGAAGCCATGCGAAGAATCTTTCTGTGCCTCGCGGCCGGGTTGCTGCCGCTCCGGCCGGCGCCGGGCGCGGCGCCCGTGCCCGCGGCGGCGGCCCGCTACGCGGACGAGGCGCTGGCGGGCAATCTCGGGCTGGCGGTCCGGACGCTCGAGGTGGAGCACGCGCGGAGCCGGCTCGCCGAGCTGCGCGGGGCGCTCCGGCCGCGGATCGACCTGTCGGCGCGCCATACCCGCGCGGCCGGCGGCCGGACGATCGATTTTCCCGCCGGCGATCTGCTGAACGGCGCCTACGGCACGTTGAACGACTTTCTGCGCACGCAGGGTCGGCCGGCGGCGTTTGCCCCGGTCGCGAACCCGTCGATCGCGCTGCTCCGCGCGCGCGAGCAGGAGACCAAGCTGCGGCTGACCCAGCCGCTCTACCGTCCCGAGTTGACCCACGGCGTCCGCGCGGGCCGCGCGGCGCTGGAGGCGCAGGAGGCGATGCTCGGAGCCTACAGGCGCGAACTGCGGCTGACGGTGCTGACGGCGTATTTCGGTTACCTGCAGGCCGAGGCGGCGGTGCGGATCTTCGAGGCCGCGGGGGCGCTCACGGCGGAAGGTCTGCGTGTCAACCGCCGGCTGCGCGAGGCGGACAGAGTCACCGACGATCGCGTCCTGCGGGCGGAGGCCGACGACCTGACGGTGCGGCAACAGCAGGCCGCGGCGGAGCGGGACCGCAACGCGGCGCGGCGCGGTTTCAATTTCCTGCTCAACCGCGACCTCGAAGCCGCGGTCATCCAGCCCGCGCCCGACGAGCTGGCGGCGATCACGGGCCGGCTCCTGGCGGGACCGACGACGCCGGTGAGCGCGATCGAGCGGCGC
>JBILLY010000674.1:0-3468 GCA_044375835.1 Opitutaceae bacterium | reverse complement strand
GCACCGTTTCGCGGATCCGCTGGTAGCGCCCCGTCGCCACCGCGCCGACAAGCACGATCAGCCCCGTCAGCACCGTGAAGCCCGCCATGAACTCGATCACGAACGACAGTTTCGTGAACAACCCGTCCACCGTCTGCATCACCAGCGCCAGGTCGATGGCCGTCACGTTCGGATAGGCGGCCACCATCGCGCGCTGCACCCGCGCCGCGTGCGCGCTGTCGGTCGCCCGCACCGCCGCCACGTGGAACTTCGGCGCCGGCTCCAGCACGCCTTCGGGAAACACCACGAAGAAATTCGGCTCCAGCCGCCGCCACTCCACCGCGCGCACGCTCGTGACTTTCGACCGGATCGGCACGCCCTGCACGTCCCACTCGATCTCGTCGCCCAGCTGCAGGCCCATGTCCTTGAAGAGCCCCTCCTCCAGCGACACCGGCACCACCGCTTCGCCCTCCGCCACCCGCCCGGTGAACGTCCCCTGCACCAGCCGCTCCGTGCCGGTCACCGCGCCGCGAAACGTCGACCGATACTCCCGGCGCAGCGTCCAGCCCGGCATGCGCTCGCCGCCCATCGGCCCGCGCTTGCCCTTGCCGTCCGCGACCGCGCCGCCCTTCGGCGCATCGCCCGCACTCGGCGCCCCGTCTCCGGCCGGCTCCGCCGTTCCGCCGCCCGCGGCCGGGCCGCCGCCCGGAGCGTCCTTGCGTCCATCCGGTCCCGCGCCGCCGGCTGCCGCCGCTCCGCTCCGCCCGGCCGCGCGCAACAGCTCCTCCACGTTCCGCCCCTTCACCGCCGCGATCTTCATCGTCACGATCGGCGCATGCACCAGCACCGGCGCGCCTTCCTTCGCCGCCGTCTGTTTCAACGCCTCGATCTGGTCGTCCTGGATGTCGAACAACAACAAATTCGGCCGCCCCCCGCCGCCGGAGAATTCGATCTCCTTCAGCAGCGTCGTGCGCGTGAGAAACAGCGTCAGCATCAGAAACGTCCCGAGCCCGAGCGACAGCAGCAGCAGCACCGTGCGGTTGTTGGGCCGGTAGAGATTCGCCACCCCTTGCCGCACCACGTAGGGCCAGCGCCGCGACACCGCCCGCCGCGCCGCCCATGCCACGCCTTGCGCCAGCGCCGCGAGCACGCCGAAGCCGGCGCCGAGCGCCAGCGTGAAACCGAGTCCCTCGCGCAGCCGGCCCGTCTGCCACACGGAAAACCCCGCCACCGCCGCCACGATGAAGACCGCGATCGCGATCCGCCACGGGTCCGACCCGCCCGTCTTTTCGATCACCGCCGAGCGCAGCGCCACCAGCGGCGACACGCGCCGCACCGCCAGCAGCGGCAGCAGCGTGAAGAGCACGCAGATCACGAGCCCCGCGCCCGTGCCGCGCGCCACCGCCGGCCACGCGATGAAAAACTCCACCTCGAAGGGCAGCAGCCCCGCCAGCAGCCGCGGCAACGCCGCCTGCACCGCCAGCCCCAGCGCCGCCCCCACCACTGCGCCGAATATTCCCAGCGCCACGCCCTGCACCACATAGACCGCGAAACTCTGCGCCGCCGTAGCGCCGAGGCAGCGCAGCACCGCCACCGTCGGGATCTTCTGCCGCACGTAGACGTGGATCGCGCTCGCCACGCCGATCGCACCGAGAAACAGCGCCACGAACCCGACCAACCCCAGGAAATTCTCGATGTTGTCGAGCACGCGCCCGAGGTTGCGCTTCCGCTCCGCCACCGTGTCGTAGCCCAGCCCCTCGTTGCGGAACAGCGGCCGCATCTCCCGCTCCAGCGCCTCCGCCGTGCGCTCCGCCGGCAACCGCAGCATGATGCGGTGCCGCACGAGCACGTTGCGGTCCTGCAGGCCCGTCGCCTCCAGCGCCGCCCGCGGGATCAACGCCCGCGGCGCCATCGTCGCCGTCAACGCCGACGCCTCGCCCGGCAATTTCTGCAGCGCGCCCACGACCGTGAACGTCGTGTTGCCCAACTTCACCGTGTCGCCCACCTGCGCGTCGAACTGCCGCAGCAGCGTCTCCTCGACGATCGCCACGTTCCCGCCCGCGCGCAGCTTCGCCGGCGCGTCCGCCGGCACCGTCGTGAAATCCCCGTAGAACGGAAACCCGCCCTCCAGCGCGCGCACGTTGACGAGCCGCGTCAGGTTCTGCGCGGTGGGAAACACCATCATCGACGAGAAACTCATCTCCGTCGCCACCTCGCTCGCCGCGCCCGCGATGTGTTTGCGCACCGCCTCGCTCGGCGCGTTGCGGCTCGTCACGATCAGGTCGGCGCCGAGCAGGCCCTTCGCCTGGTCGTCGATCCCGCGCTCGAGGTTGGCGCCCAGCGAGCCGATGGCGACGAGCGCCGCGATCCCGAGCACGACCGAGAGCGAAAAAAGCAGCAACCGCCGCCGCGACGCCCGCGAATCCCGCCACGCCATCTTGAGCACGAAGTTCATCGTCGGAAGGAAACCACGAAAAACACGAAATACACGAATGCCGCCGGCCCGCATTTCATAGGGCGATCCGCTCCGATTCGACCTTTGGATAGTGTCCGAAATTCACCAGTAGCCCCAAGCGATACCCGGTCGCCCGCAGGTAATTTTGAACCTGCGCGCGGTGTTCGTCGGTGAGTGCCGAGACCGCCTTGATCTCCAGCACTATCTTGTCGGCGCACACAAAGTCCGGCGCGTAACGCTGCTTCAGCGGTCGTCCCTTGTAGCTTATCGCCAGCGGGACTTGCGCCGCGAACGGGATGCCCCGTTCGGCCAACTCGATCTCCAGACACTCCTGATACACCGCTTCGAGAAAGCCGCACCCCTTATCCCGATACACTTCGAAACACGCGCCCATAATCGCGTAGGATTCTTCCCGGTAGATAATCTCCGTCATGCGTCCTTTCGTGTTTTTCGTGTGTTTCGTGGTGCCACCCAAAATCACCGCGTCTCGTCGCTCACCACCGCCCCGCCCTTCAACCGCAGCACGCGCCGGCACAGCTTCGCCAGCTCCAGGTCGTGCGTCACCAGCACCAGCGTCGTCCCGCGTTCGTGGTTCAACCCGAAGATCAGTTCCGTCATCGCCTGCGCCGTCGGGCCGTCCAGGTTTCCCGTCGGCTCGTCGCAGAACAAAATCTTCGGCCGGTTCATGAACGCCCGCGCCAGCGCCACGCGCTGCTGTTCCCCGCCCGACAGCTGCACCGGATAGTGGTCGCACCGCGCCCCCAGCCCCACGCGTGCCAACAATGTCCGCGCTTCCTTCTCCGCCTCCGCGCCGCCCTCGCCGCGCAGTTCCACCGGCACGAGCACGTTCTCCAGCGCCGTCAGCGTCGGCACCAGCTGGAAATTCTGGAACACGAAGCCCACATGCGCATTCCGCACCAGCGCCCGCTCGTCCTCGCTCAACGCCCCGATCGATTTTCCCGCCAGCACCACGTCGCCCGTGCTCGGCTGATCCAGGCCCGCGCACAATCCGAGCAACGTCGTCTTGCCGCTGC
>JBILLY010000673.1:0-3470 GCA_044375835.1 Opitutaceae bacterium | reverse complement strand
CGACAGCGCGAAGCTGACGACGGAGTTTCGCGTCGACCAGCACCCGGTGTGGGACGCGACGGGGCGGTTCATCGTATTCAACGGCGTGCACGCCGACACGCGCGCGGTGTTTGTCGCGGATGTGGCGGCTTACCTGCGGGCGGCGATGGCGGGGAACACGGCGCCGGCCGGGCGATGATGCGATCGCTGCCGCAGCCACCTTCGGGCCCCTTCGAAACGGAGATCGAACCGCGCGGCCGCAGCTGTTTTTCTCCGGACACCGGCATGCCGCCGACCGAGCACTTTCCCCCCTCACGCCTATGAACCGTCGACAATTCCTCACCCAAACCGCGGCCGCGACGGCCGCGGGTGCATTCGCAGCGTCCCCGGTGTTTTCCGCCGCGGCCAAGGCGGGCCGTCCGCCGCGCATCCTGCTCCGTTCGTCGTGGCAGAGCGTGAACATCGGCGACATCGGCCACACGCCCGGCGCGCTGAGCCTGATCGAGAAGCATTTCCCGGAGGCGGAGGTGACGTTGTGGCCGGGCAACCTTGGGCACGGTTCGCGCGACCTGCTGACGAAGGGGTATCCGCGGCTAAAAATCGTGGAAGGCTCGCTGAAGGACGACAAACCGACGACGCCGGCGCTGCAGCAGGCGTGGGCCGAGGCGGACCTGTATCTCAGCGGCTCCGGTTCGGGGTTCCCGGCGAGCAACCACGCGTTGGCGTTCATGAAGGCGACGGGCAAGCCGGTGGGCGTCTTCGGGGTGAGCAACGATCCGATCTCCGGCCTGGGGGCGGGGCGCGACATCGAGGGCGGCACGCTGATGAGCCTGCGCGAGCGCGCGCTGAAGCTGCCGCCGACGCACCTGAGCGCGGACTTGCGCACGATCATGGACCGGGCGGCGTTTTTCTTCTGCCGCGACACCATCACCCGCGACTACCTGAAGGCGCAGGGCGTGAAGTCGCCGATCGTGGAATTCGGGCCGGACGCGCAGCTCGGCATGCACCTGCGCGACGACGCGAAAGGCTATGCCTGGCTCGCGGCGAACAAGCTGGAGGAAGGAAGATTCATCAGCGTGATTCCGCGGCTGCGCTACACGCCGTATTACAAGATCCGCAACACGGCGCCGACGCAGGACGACCGCCTCAAGGATGCGATCAACGACCGCACGACGGAGCAGGACCACGCCAAGCTGCGCGACATGATCGTGCGCTACGTGAAAGCCACGGGAAACAAGGTGATGGTCTGCGCGGAGATGACCTACCAGGTGGAGATGGGCAAGGCGGTGCTCGTCGATCCGTTGCCGGCGGACATCAAAAAGAACGTCGTGTGGCGCGACACCTACTGGCTGCCGGACGAGGCGGCCTCGATCTACTCGAAGGCGCAGGCCGTGGTGAGCGTGGAATGCCACTCGCCGCTGATCGCGCTGCACGTGGGCACGCCGACGTTCTACGTGCGGCAGCCGACGGACACCTGCAAGGGGCAGATGTATCGGGACTTTGGCGCCGGCGAGTGGTTCTTCGAGGTCGACGAGACGGACGGCGCGCAGCTGTGGTCGCGGCTCGAGGCGATCCACCGCGACCCGAAGGGGGCGAAGGGGAAAGTGAAAGCCATCATGGCGACGGTCGAGGCGCGGCAAAAACGCATGGTCGACGCCGTGCGCGCGGCCACCGCGCGCGGCTGACCGGCTTCAAATCCGTCGCAGGATTTGTTCACTGGGGACGGTCGGACCGACTTGGTCGGTCTTGGCCGCGCCCACGCGGAGCGGGCCGGGGGGCGTATCGCTTTCCGGCATCTGCACGGACGGGGACCGCGTGCACGACGCCGGGCGGTCCGCGACGTGCCCGTCAGGCGAGGAGGTGCGGGATCAGGCCGGTGCTGTCGCCGTGGCGCTCGACCGCGACGCCCGAGCCGCGGAGCAACGTGAGCCACGCGTTGCAGAGCGGCGTGTCCTTCGCGACGACGAGGTTTTGTCCGAGCCGGAGGCCGGCGCCGCGGCCGGCAAGGAGCGTGGGGCAACTGTCCAGCGTGTGGCCGGTCCGGATGTTGCTGCCGTAGACGACGGTCGTGTGGTCGAAGAGGGTGCTGCCGTCGGGCTCCTGGGTCGACTTCAGCTTGTCCAGCAGGCCGGCGAGCAACTCGCTCTGCGCCCGGTCGCGTTTCTCGGAGGCCTCCAGGTATTCCTGACCCTTGCCGAGGTAGTGGCTCATCGTGTGGGCGTCGATGCGGACATCGAGGCTCGTGAGCAGCGTGGACACCGGCTGCCGGTAGCTCAGCACGCGCGTGCTGTCGGTGCGCAATGCGGCGACCATGAGGTCATACATCAGCTTGATTTCCTCGTAGCCGGCGAGGCTTGGCTTCGGCTCCGGGAGACCCGGGGCGGGCCGGGGCGCGCCCAGCCAGCGCTCGTCGCGGCTGAGCCGGGTCTCGATGTCCCGGATGCTCTGAAAATATTCGTCCAGCTTCGCGTTGTCGGTCTGGCCGAGCTGGCGCTGCAATTCGCGGGCGCTCTCCAAGGCGTTGTCGAGGACGCTGCGGCGCTGCCGGAGCATCGTTTTTTGCACCTCGATCGGCGTCGTGTCCTGCGCGAAGAGGCGGTGGAAGGCCTCGACGGGAGTCTTGGGCCCGGACATCGGCTTGCCGCGGGCGTCCCAGGAGAGCGAGAGGCCCTGGCCGTGCCCCGACGCATTGGCCGCTGCGCCGCAGTCCAAAATGAGGGAGTCGAAACGCGTCTCCTTGCCGAGCGCATCGGCGGCGACCTGATCGGCCGAGATCGTATTGTGGAAACTCTGGCCCGGCGCGCCGAACTCATTGGCGCCGGTGAGCCAGAATGTGCTGCCGCTGTGGCCGCCGGTGACGTCCTTGTTCACGAGTCCCTGCACGATCGTGAAGTCGGACTTGTGCCGGGCGAGCGGGGACAGGCCGGTGGGCAAGGTGTAGCTGGCGCCTTTCTGGGCGACGTCGGGAAACCACGATTGCTCCGTCACGCCCCAGCCGAAGCCGAGAAAGATCATCCGCTTCGGGCGCGCGGCCGCGACCGGCGCGGGCGCCGCCGAAGCGAAGCGGCGGAAGCCGAGCGACTCGAGCATGGGCAGGGCGATCAGGGCGGTGCCGGTGCGCAGGAAGCCGCGACGATTCCGGGGAGCATTCATGGGGTGGCTCATTTGGATAGGAATTCCTGGCTGCGGATCAAGGCGTGGACAAATTCGCGGGTCGCGAACGATTTCGCCCCGGCCTGCGCGACGATGCTCGCGATCAGGGGCTCGTCGCTGAAGCCGCTCGGCCGGCCGAGGGCGTATTCGATCAGCGCGGAGGCGAAGCCGCGCGCGAAGTTCTCCTGCTTTGCCGCGATGATCGCGCGCAGCTCGAAATAGTCGCGGAAGGCGGGCCCCTTGTGCAGCACGCCACCGGCGTCGATGGTCCAGGTCTTCTTCGCGTTCGGGAGCGGTTTGCCCGCTTCGTCCCGGGCTTGGTAGGTGTCGGTCGTGCG
>JBILLY010000671.1:0-3477 GCA_044375835.1 Opitutaceae bacterium | reverse complement strand
CTCCTCGCCAAGACGACGTATCCAAATTTTGAACTCCTCATCGTCGACAACGACAGCGACGAACCCGAAACCCTCGCCTACCTAGACCAACTCAGCGCCGAAGGCGCCGCTAGTCCGCTCTCAGCTCTGGGCTCTCAGCTCTCAGCTCAGCGGCGCACGCGCGTCGTGCGCTACCCCGGCGAATTCAATTTCAGCGCGATCAACAATTTCGGCGCCGCCCAAACCGACGCGCCGCTTCTGGGCCTGCTCAACAACGACCTCGAAGTCATCCACGGCGACTGGCTCGACGAGATGGTCAGTCACGCCCTCCGCCCCGAGATCGGCTGCGTCGGCGCCAAGCTCTACTACCCCGACGACCGCATCCAGCACGCCGGCGTGATTCTCGGCGTCGGCGGTGTTGCGGCCAACGCATGGCAGACGCACCCGCGCGGCGCCGCCGGTCAGGCCCACCGCAATCTGCTCCAGCAGAACCTCAGCGCCGTCACCGCCGCCTGCCTCATCATCCGTCGCGAGGTCTTCCACAAAGTCGGCGGCCTCGACGAGAAACTCAAAGTCGCCTTCAACGACATCGACTTCTGCCTGAGCGTGCGCGCCGCCGGCTACCGCAACCTGTGGACGCCCTACGCCGAACTCTACCACCACGAGAGCGTGAGCCGCGGTCAGGAGGACACGCCGGCGAAGCGCGACCGCTTCCGCGGCGAGGTCGACTACATCGTGCAGAAGTGGGGCCAGGCGACCTTCGACCGCGACCCCGCCTACAACCCGAACCTCACGCTCACGATCAACGACTTCACCCTCGCCGTCCCCCCGCGCGAGTGGCCGCCGCTCCAGTGATCTGACGTGACCGAGGTCCGATGAACCACCGAGACGCGGCGGCGCAGAGAGACGATCTCGATCGCCCTACCCATCGCGTCGTCGGTCGCTGCCTGGAGGTTCACCGCGAACTCGCCCCCGTCCTACCGGAGTCCGTTTATGACGACGCACTCGCCTACGAACTGTCCGTTGCCGGCCTCGCCGTCTCGCCGCAACACCCGGCGCCGATCCGCTATCAAAGCCGTCGCCTCGCCCGCGAATTCGACCGGGATCACTACGTCGGGCAAAGCATCGTCGTCTACCTGAACGCGGCCTTCGACGTCCGCCCCATTCGCCACGGCCGGGTTCGCACCCACCTCCGTGGGTCGCCTGCGTTCCTCGACCGTCCGATCAACGTCCCCATCCTCCGCGACGCCATCCGCTGCTTGCCCCTCAGCTGATTTCTCCGCGCCTCCGCGTCTCCGCGGGCCAAACCTCCGTTCACTTCATGCCCGCCCACCTCGACGATCCCCTCCCGACCTCGCCCGTCGATCCGCTCTGCTTCTTCGTCCGCGGCTGGCTGCACCACGACGCCGATCCCGCCGCCGTCGCCGCCGTCGAACTCTACGCCGGCGATGCCCCCGCCGCCCCGCTCCTCGGCCGCACCGCCGGCCTCTACGCGCGCCCCGACGTCAACACCGCCCTCGGCCTCCCCGCCGCCGCCCGCTGCGGCTTCGAACTCTTCGCGCACCACGCCGCCTTCGCCGGCACCTCGCCCCTCGCCCCCGCCCCGGCCACCGCCACCTCCGTCCCTCCCGCCGCGCCCGCCCCCTTTCCGCTCACGCTCCGCGCCCGCCTCCGCGACGGCACCCTCTCGGCCCCGCTCGCCCACAGCGTCGCGCACCCCATCGCGCACGACTACCGCGCCAACCACTTCGGCATCCTCCTCGACCAGCGCACCGTCGCCGTCCAAGGCCACGACAACATCTTCGCCGTCGGCCCCTCCCAATCCGAGGGCAGCCCCGAACTCGCCGCGCTCCTCCGCCGCTACCTGCCGCCCGCGCCCGCGCGCCTCATCGATGTCGGCTGCGGCCTCGGCTCCTACGGCCGCGGCCTCCTCGCCGACGGCTTCGACTGGCTCGGCGCCGAAGTCAGCGCCTCCGACTGCGCCGAGCTCACCCGCCTCGGCCTGCCCCACCGCCAGGTCGACGGCCGCACCCTCCCGTTTGCCGACGGCGCCTTCGACGCCGCCCTCTGCATCGAAGTCCTCGAACACATCGCCGAGCCCCGCGCCTTCCTCGCCGAGGTCCGCCGTGTCGCCCCGCGCCGCCTGCTCGTCTCCGTCCCCAACTGCGAACTCCTCGCCTACCTCTGGCAACACCTCGCCACGCCGTGGCACATGCTCGAGGCGACGCACGTGAATTTCTTCACCCGCTGGAGCCTCGGCGCGCTCCTTCGTGAATTCTACCCCGAGGTCGAGCTGCGCTTCCACCAACCGTTCCCGCTCCGCACCGCCGCCGGCACGCCGCTCCACTACAACCTCCTCGCCGTCGCCACCAATCCCGCCGCCTGACGCCCCGCGCCGCCCCTCCGGCCGCTCGCGCCGCGCATCGCCCGCGGATTCCCCCGCGCCCTCGACTCCCGCGCCCCGTCACGCCTCCCACACCGTCCGCGCCACCCTCTGCCGCGACCCAGACCGACCCCGCGCCACCCGCCTCGCCCCTCCGCCCAACTCCTCCGTCTTTCACCTTTCAACTTTCACCTTTCAACTCCGCTCCCCGCCCCCGCCTCCCGCGCCCCATGACCCACGCCGAAAAAATCGCCCGTTGGCTCCCGCCCCGCACCGGCCTGCTCGGCTGCGAGATCGGCGCCGGCGCGTCTCCCATCCCCGGCCTGGACCCCGCCCCGATCTACGTCGACTGCTTCAAAACCTTCGGCGCCGCGCCCAACGTCGCCGACTACTACGGCCACGCCGGCGCGCTCCCCTTCCACGATCACACCCTCGACTACGTCGTCGCGTCGCACGTCCTCGAACACGTCGCCAACCCCGTCGCCGCCCTCGCCGAGTGGGTTCGCGTCGTCCGCCCCGGCGGCCTCCTCTACGTCGTCGTCCCCAACCGCCGCGCCGCCTGGGACCGCGACCGCGAACTCACCCCCGTCGCCCACCTGCTCGACGACTTCGTCGCCGGCACCACCGCCCGCGACGCCACCCACATCGACGAGTTCGCCGCGCACGTCGCGCCCGAGTTCTTCACCCTCAACGCCGCCGCGTCCGGCACCGCCTCCTCCCCCAGCGCGACCGCCACGCCCGACTCCTCCACCCCCGACGCTCCCGCGCTCTCCGCCGACGCCCTCGCCGCCGCCCGCGCCGACCTCGCCCGCGGCCTCCGTGAAACCGTCGCCCGCGGCGAAGACATCAACCTCCACTTCCACACCTTCGAGCCGGAAAACGTCCGCGCCCTCGTCGCCACCCTCGCCGCGCCGCCCGCCGCGCGCCACCCCGCGCACGCCGCCGTTCCGCGCTTCTCCTGGGAACTCGTCGACTTCGCCGACGGCTTTCCCGCCGCCTGCCCCAACGGCGTGCTCGCCGTCCTCCGCGTGCACCAAGGCTGGCGCGCCCGCGCCGACGCCACCGCCTTCCGCCTCCGCGTCGCCGCCGAGTCGGGTCCTTCACTCGCCGCCCTG
>JBILLY010000670.1:0-3480 GCA_044375835.1 Opitutaceae bacterium | reverse complement strand
AGCTACCTCGCCCGCGTCGTCACCGCCTCGAACGTCACGGTCAACAGCGTCAGCTTCCGCGTCGGCGACACGATCCTCCGCACCGCTACGACGCCCAACGCCAGCCCCGCGCCGACCGCGACCAGCCGCACCTACTCCACGACCTGGACGCCGACCGTGCCCGGCACCTACCGGCTGATGGTGAGCGGCGTCGACTCGCTCAACCGCGGTTTCCTGAGCGAGGTGAGCGTCTCCGTGCCCGCGGTCAACGCCCCGCCCGTCCTCGGCTGGTCGTCGCCGCAATTCGACAACGCCCAGCTGCTTTCCAACAACCCCGTCGACCTCAGCGTGGCGGCGAGCGACAGCGACGGCGCCGTCGCGAGCGTCGAATTTGTCCTGCTCGGTTCGCCCGCGCGCAGCCTCGGCCGCGCCACGCCGACGGGCGGCACCTTCATCACGCTGCGCGGCGTCACCTTCACCGCGCCCGGCGAGGTCACGCTGCGCGCGATCGCGACCGACAACCGCGGCGCCACGGCGAGCGTCGATCGCCGCGTGCGCATCGAGGCGGCCTCGCCGACGACCAACGATGCGTTTGCCGGCGCGGCGTCCATTCCGGCGACCGGCGGCACCGGCAGTTTTTCGTCGGCCCGGGCCACGCGGGAGGCCGCGGAGCCGCGGCACGCCGGAGACGAGGGCGGGCGCTCGCTCTGGTGGCGGTGGAGTCCCCCGGCCGGAACCGCGGTGATTTCCACCCGGGGATCCGGCTTCGACACCCTGCTCGGGGTCTATACCGGCACCGCGCTCGGTGCGCTCACGCCCGTGGTCTCCAACGACGACGACGAGGACGGCAACGCGAGCTACGTGCGTTTCCCCACCGCCGCCGGCGTCACCTACCTGATCGCGGTCGACGGCTACGCCGGAGCCGGCGGCGACGTGGTGCTCCACGTGCTGCATTCCGCCGCCGCCGCGCCGAACGACAATTTCGCGGCGCGCAGCCCGATCACCGGCACGGGCGGAAGCGGAACCTACCACAACATCGTGGCCACCCGGGAAACCGGCGAGCCGGTGCACGGCAACACCGGCGGTCGCTCGCTGTGGTGGACGTGGACCGCGCCCGAAAGCGGGACGCTCAACGTGAGCACCGCCGGCTCCTCGTTCGACACGCTCCTCGGCATCTACACCGGCACGGCGGTCGGCGCGCTCACCCGCGTGGCGACCGACGACGACGGCGGCCCCGACTACACCTCGGCGATCTCCGTGCCCGTGGTGCGCGGCACGGCGTATCAGATCGCCGTGGACGGCTTCGGCGGCGCCAACGGCCGCATCCGCTTCGCGCTCGGCTTCCTTGCCGCCGGTGCGCGGCCGGCCAACGACACCTTCGCGGCGCACACCGTGCTCGCCGGCAACCCGCCGTTCTCGCTCACGACGACCACGGCCGGCGCCACCAAGGAAACGGGCGAGCCCAACCACGCCGGCTCCGTCGGCGGTTCGTCGGTGTGGTGGTCGTGGACGGCGCCGGCCGACGGCGCGCTCACGCTCAGCACCGAAGGCAGCAATTTCGACACGGTGCTCGCCGTCTACACCGGCACCACGTTCAGCGCGCTCAGCCTCGCGGGGGCGGACGACGACAGCGGCGACGGCGGCACGAGCCGTCTCACCGTGTCAGTGCAGTCGGGCCAGACGTATCACATCGCCGTGGACGGCTACAACCGGGCCGCGGGCAACGCGCTGCTCTACGTCACGTTTTCCACCGGCGGACCCGCGACGCCGGCGCGCACCCGCCTGATCAACGTCGCGACGCGCGGCCTCGCCGGCAGCGGCAGTTCCACGATGATCGCCGGGTTCAGCATCACGGGCTCCTCGGCCAAGTCCGTCATGATCCGCGCCGTCGGCCCCACCTTGCGCGGCTTCGGCGTGGGCAACGCCATCGTCGACCCGGTGCTCACGCTCTACCGCGGCTCCGCCGCCATCGCGACGAACGACAACTGGGAGGACAACGCAAGCCGCGCGCTCGTCGTCGACAAGTCGGCGCAGGCCGGCGCCTTCGCGCTCGGCGCTGGCGCCAAGGATGCCGTGATCCTCACGACGCTCTCGCCCGGCAGCTACACCGCGCAGATCACCGCGGCCGCCGGCACTTCCAGCGCCGGCGTGACGCTGGTGGAGGTCTACGACGTCGACGTGGCGGCCGATGCCGAGGCGACCGGCCGCCGGCTCATCAACCTCTCGACGCGCGGTCAGGTCGGCGCCGGCGACGACATCATGATCGCCGGCGTGGTCGTGAACGGCATCGAGAGCAAACGCGTGCTGATCCGCGGCATCGGCCCGACGCTCGGCGCCTTCGGCGTCGGCGGCACGGTGGCCGACCCGGTGCTCACCTTGTTGCGCGGCACCACGACGGTCGCGACGAACGACAACTGGTCGACGCAGACGACGGCGGGCGTGACGGCGGCGGACATCGCGGCCGCGGCGCAGGCGGTGGGCGGATTTGCGCTCACGAACGGGAGCCGCGACGCGGCGCTGCTGCTCACGCTCGCGCCGGGCGCCTACACGGTGCAGCTCGCTGGTGTCGGCGGCACGACGGGCGTCGGGTTGATCGAGGCCTACGAATTGCCGTGAGCGGGCCGGCGCAAAGGGTAGGGCGAGGCGTCCCCGCCGCGCCGTCGCGGCTCAGAGGTTAAACGGCTCGGCGGGGGCGCCTCGCCCTAGCGGCCGGTGAGGAACATGCCCAACGGTGCGGCTCAGACGAGGCAGCAGTGCTTGTATTTCTTGCCGCTGCCGCAGGGGCAGGGGTCGTTGCGGCCGGCTTTCGGCGCGGTGGAGCGCTTTGGGGCCGGGCCGCTGCGCACGGCGCGCGTGTAGAGCCATTTGCCGCCGGTGCGGATGAACTCGGAGCGCTCGTGCACGGCGTGCTCGCCGCGCTCGTCGACGAAGTAGGCGCTGAATTCGACGAAGGAGAGATCGGGATTGGGCGTGGTCTCGTGCGCGTGCACGACGAGGCGCGACCAGTTCATCGACTCGACGTGGTCCTCCGGCGACTCGACGTAGGGCTTGGCGGCGGTGGGGCGGTGCGTGAAGTGGAGGTAGCGGTAGTCGCGCACCACGTGCGCGGTGAAGCGCGAGCGCATCAGCTCCTCGGCGGTCGTCGCCGGTTGCGTGCCGTCGAGCCGCGGGCCGCAGCATGTATCGTAGGTGCGGCCGCTGCCGCAGGAGCAGGGCTGGCCGGATTGCGGAGGGAGGAGGTGGGCGGGCGCATTTGCCATGCGCGCGAGGGAAGCGGGCGCGCGGCGGCTGGCGAGCACGAAGCCGGCGGGCGGGCGGAGCCCGGCGGAGCGCGCGCGGTCGCGCGGCTTGCGCCGGGGCGGGAATGCGCCGACAAACGGCGCGAAACGTCCGCCCCATGAAAATCACCCCGTCCACCCGCCGCCGCTTCCTGAAGACCTCCGCCGCCGCGCTCGGCACCATCGCGGTGTTGCCGCGGCACCTGCTGGGCGGGCCGCGCTT
>JBILLY010000057.1:0-12371 GCA_044375835.1 Opitutaceae bacterium | reverse complement strand
TTGGTGCTCCGCCCCAGCCCGTGTTGGCGGCGATTTGGGCGGCGCCGCGGAAAACCGTCAGTGCGGGATTCGCCGCCGCGTTGCTCACGCCAAACTGCGCCAGCGATGGCCCGATCGCGCGCACCAGCACACGCCGGGGCGCCGGACCCTCGACCACAAAGCCCTGAATCGCGGTCTGGCCGGCTGCGAGCGTCACCCGCGTGGAGAGATTGAGCAACGGCGGGCTCGGTTCGCGCGGCACCGGCGCCAGCCGAAATTCACCGGTGGAAATCAGACTGCTGCCTTCCCGGATTTCCCGATAGGTGCCCCGGCCGGCCGCGGAGAAGATTATCTCGAGGCGCGACACCACTTCGGCGCCGGTCAACCGGAGTGTCGCGGTGGTCGCCGAAGTCTTCGTCCACGAGTAGGTCGCCGACGGCAGCCTCCCTTCTCGCAGCGAAATGTCGAACCTCCTGCGTGTGCCGTCTCGCTCAAGCACGGCGGCGTGCGCGAGCGCGTTGGGGTTATTGAGCGGATCGATCACCCCTACCTTGTAGATCATGTCCGCCACTGACTCCGGGGCGAGATCCTGCGCGACCAGCGCCGTGGGCGCAGCCAATCCGGCTGCAACTGCACTCGCCGTCGGAAAAAAGCGCAGCCATGTGAGAACCGAAACCATGCGCAGGTGTTTCATGGTGCGGGAGGAGCTAATCGACAAAATACACCTCGAACAGCACATCCCCGCCGCCGTCGGCACGGACTTGCGCGGTGTAGTTTCCGGCCGCCAGCGTAAGCACGAGCGCGCAATCGCGGCTACTCGTGGGCAGGCCAAAAGCACCGACTTTGGAAAACACCGACGCCACGTCAGCGGCGCCGCCCCACCCGCTATTGGCGCCGATTTCCGAGCCGCTTTGCAGCACTGTCAGGGCTAGGGTCGCCGCGGGGTTGGCGACCCCACATTGCGCGAGCGACGGGCCGATCGCCCGCACGAGCACTCGGCGCGGAGTCGCGCCGCCGACGACAAATCCCATCGTTGCCATTCCGCCCGTGGCGAGGCTCACGCGCGTCGAGGTGTTGCGCAGCGGCGCCTGCGACAGGGGTGAGAAAGGGACGATCGTTACAAAGCCTGCAATGCTACCCTGCCGGTAATTCCCGAACCAACCGAACTCGGGGTGATAGCTGGTGAGGGTGAGGTGGGTTTCCGACCGACCGAGACCCGTAGTCCGGATCAGAGTCCCGGAATTGCGACCGGTCTTTATCCATGAAAAACGGGAGCCGAAGGAAGACAGAACAGTATTCGAGTCAAAATCAGAAAAATTATAAATATACCCGTCTTCTGAATAAAGATACGGAATCGGAAGAATCGGCACGCTGCCAGCGCCCAACGAAATAACCATGTTTGCAATCCGCTCGGGCGCCAAGTCCTGCGCATACACCGACGCGCGTCCGGCCAAAAACAGGAGGACCGACAAGAAAATCACCTTCATCGCCACTCGGGTTAAGGATTGAGCAACGCAGCCGTGAGATGGGTCACCGCATCCTGATATCACGCGGGAGCAGCGGCGGTCAGATTCGTTGGTCGGCTTCACGACGCGCGCAGCCTCGGGCGGCCCTCCCCCGCCGGCGATCCAATTTCAGCCCGGCGGCGCGCGTCCCTTGCCGGGGCCGCAAGACCCGGACGCCGGACCGCGTGCGAACTTCCGCCCCGCCTCACACCTTCGGCCGCGGCCGCACGTGCGCCATGCCGCCGTCGACCGACCACACCTGCCCCGTCACCCAATCCGCGTCCGCCGACAGCAGCCACGCGATCAGGCTCGTGACGTTCGCCGGCCGCCCGATCTTGCCGAGCGGGTGCAGCTTTTCCGACATCGCCCGCGCCTGCTCCGAGCCGAGCAACGGCGCCGCCAGCGGCGTGTCCACCAGCCCGGGCGCGACCGCGTTCACGCGGATCTGCCGCGCCGCGTAGCTCGCCGCCGCCGCCCGCACCAGCCCGTCGATCCCGCCCTTCGCCGCCGCGATCGCCTCGTGGCTCGACAGCCCAGTCTGCGCCGCCACCGAACTCACCAGCACGATGCTCCCGCCGTTCTGCGTCTGCATCGGCCCCACCGCCGCCCGCAGGCCGTAGAACGCCGAATTCAGGTTTACGTCGAGCGTGCGGTGCCACTCCTCGAGTTTCGTCAGGTGCGCCGATTTCAGCAGCATCGAGCCCACCGCGTGCACATAGGCGTCGATCCGTCCGCACTGCGCCACCGTGCCCGCCACCGCCGCCTCGACCTGTGCCGCCTGCGTCGCGTCCGCCTCGAAGGTCACCAGCCCCGGCAACTCCGCCCGCAGCGCCGCGAGCTTCTCCGCGGAGCGGGCAAAGCCCGCGACGCGCCAGCCCGCCGCCGTGAGCCGGCGGGCCAGATCGGAACCGAGTCCGCCGGTGACACCGGCGATGAGCGCGACAGGAGTATTCATGGAAAAAATGGACTCTTCACCCGTTCAACCCGCGTAGCGCCGAGCGTCCCGGCCCACCGCCCCCGCCCCGGCACCGGCGCACCTGCCGCCGCAAAGCGGCAACGCGACCACCGGCCGCCGCCGCGCCTCGCCCCACGCCCGGTCATCGGTCGCTCCGGGTTCAAAATTTCAACTCCTTCGCGTAGCCCGTCAGCTCGAGGTAAGCCGACCCGATCTCGCGCCCCGCCGCGTCGCGCACCCGACACGCGCCTTCCCAATACGGGATGCCGCCCAGCGTGCCCGGCAGCTCCTGCGCCGCCGCCAGCGGCTCCACCGCCAACGTCACCGCCGCGCCCGTCGCCGGGTCCGTCGTCGTCACCCGGATACGCGCCGGATACTCGGCGCCCGTTGCCGGACTCCGCCACCGCTCCGTCACGTCCCACGTGAACGCCGCCCGCGTCGTCGCGCCCGCGCGATCCACCCAGGTCAACGTCGACGCCGGGTCCGCCCCGCCGTCGCGCAGCCGCAGCCGGTAGAGCATCACCTCGCGCCCGTCCTGCAAGTGCACGCTCAGCCAGTCCCAGCCCACCTGCCCCGCGCTCAGCTGGCTGCTGCTGATTTCATGATCCATCCACGCCTCGCCCGTCACGCGCACTGTCGTCGACCCGCGTTCCGTCCGGCGCGTCAGCGTCCCCTCGGCCGCCAGCCGGGAAAACGTGAGGTAATGGCTCGCCGCCGTCGGATCCGCGCCCTTGCGCGACACGCCGTCCTCGCCGAAGACGACCAGCGGCTTCGTCGCACGCAGGGTCAGTGCAAACGTCGCCTCCGCGTCGATTCCCCCGCGCAGCACCAGCGTCGGCGTCAGGCTCGCGTCCGCCGGATCCGCCAGCCGCAACGACCAGTCGCCGTTGCGCAGGTCAAGCGTCTCGGTCGCCGCCGCCGCATCCCACCCCGCGCGGTTCAGCCGTTCCTGGTGGAGAAACGTCCCCGTCTGCACGTCGACCAGCGCCATGTGCGCGAGATAGACGTGGTCCGTGCCGAAGGCCGGATTCGCGTCCGCCGCCTTCGCGCGCGGCGCCGCCTGCCGGAAAAACGTCGCCTGAAAACCGAGCCGCCGCGCCGGAGTTTCCGCCGTGAAAAGGTGCCCCGTCACATACCACCACTCGATCCGGAAGTCCGGGTGACTCCCGTGGTCGCGCGGAAACACGAAGCGCCGCCCCGCCTGCGGCACCGCAAACCCGTACGCCGTCGTTGGCGCAACCGCGGCCGGCGACGCCGCCGCCCCGCCCGCCCCCTGACCCGCCGCCCGCGCCGCGCCGCCCACGGTGCCCGTCGCCGCCAGCAGCCCCGCCGCCACGCGTATCCAGCTTTTAACTCCAGCCGTCCGGTTCACGCGCATGGTCATTCCTCCCGGTCCGCCGGCAGGTCCGCGCCCCAGCGGCCCACCGCGTAGCTCACCGCCGCACCCGTCGCGACGACCGTCGCCCCCAGCGCCGCCAGCTGCCCCCAGGGCAGCGCAAACTGCAGCGTCCAGCCGAACGACTGTTTGTTGATCACGAAAATCAGCAGCCAGCCGAGCCCGAGGCTCACCGCCAGCCCGCCCGCCGTCGCCGCCCCCGCCACCACCGTGCCTTCGAGCGCCGTCGCCCGCGCGATCTCGCCGCGCGCAAAGCCCAGCGCCCGCAGCGTCGTCAGCTCGTCCCGCCGATCGAGCAACACGCTCACCAGCGTCAGCGCCAGCCCGATCACCGCCACGATCACCCCGATCACTTCCAGCGCGTAGGTGATGGAAAACGTCTGCCGGAAGATGCGCAAAATCTCCGCGCGCAGCGTCGCGTTGGTGTAGATCGCGAGCCCCGGGTGCCGCGCCAGCAGCGTCGCCCGCAGCGCCTCGGCGTCCGTGCCCGGCCGCAAAAACAGCGACAGACTCGCCGCCGTGTCGTCGCCGAACCACGCCGTCAAATGCGTTCGTTCCACCAGCAGCGAGCCGCGCTCGTTGCCGTAGTCCGCATAGATGCCCGCCAGCGTCACTTCGCGCGGCCCCGCCGGCGTCGGAAACCGCACCGTGTCCCCGCGCCGCCGCCCGAACCGCTCCGCGAAACTCTCGCTCGCCAGCGCCAGCCCAGCGTTGCGCGCCGGATCGAACACCGCCGCATCGCGCGGCGCCTCCACCCACGGCAAATCCGACCGCGCCCGCATCAGCGCGAGGTCCGTCCCGGTCAGCAGCGTCGCCGCCCCGTCGAGCTGCAACGGAAACGCGGATACGACCGCCGCCGCCTCCACCGCCGGCTCCGCCGCCAGCGCCCGCCACGTCGCCGGCGCCAGCCGGTTCTGCGACGACGCGCTCTGCGCCCCGTTGCTCGACAGGTAGAGGTCCGCCTGCAGCGAGCGCCGCACCCAGCCCTGCACCGATTGCTCGAAACTCGCCACGAGCACCGCCATGCCCGCCGTCATCCCGATCGCGCAGAGCAGCGCCGCCACCGCCAGCCGGTGCCGCCCCGACGGCACCGCGAGGTGCGACAGCGCCACCCGCGCCACCGCCGAGCGCGTCCGCGCCGCCGCAAACAATGCCGCGAACCGCGGCAGCAAAAACCCGCACACGATGCCCCCGCCGAAAATCCACAGAAACGCCGCCGCGTAGCCCGCCAGCGGGAACCGCCCCCCGCCCGCAAACCGCAGCGGCGGCAACTGCGCGCAGACCACCCCGAGCGCCACCAGCCCGAGGCCCAGCCACACCGAGCGCAGCACCGCCGTTCCGGCCGCCGCCGGCGCCCCGCGCACCAGCACCTGCGCCGGCGGCGTTCGCGCCGCCGCCCGCGCCGGCCCCCAGCCCGCCGCGAGACTCGCCGCCACGCCGAGTCCCAATCCGAGCAGCACTTCGCCCGCGCTCGGCGTCGCCGACGCCACCGTCGTCGCGTAGTAGAGCGCGTTGACCGTCTGCCCGACCGCCCGCACCGAGAGCTGCGCCCCCGCCCAGCCCAGCAGCACGCCGAGCCCTCCGCCCGCCAGCCCGAGCAGCGCCGCCTCCGCCAGCCACGCCCGCCGGATCGCGCGCTCCTCCACCCCGAGCGAGCGCAGAATCGCGATCTCCGTCCGCCGCCGCACCACCGCGCCGTCGAGCGCCTGGAAAATCAGATACAGCCCCACCAGCAGCGCGATCAGCGAGAGGACCGTCAGGTTGAGCCGAAACGCCCGCGTCATCCCTTCCGCCGTCTCGCGCTTCGCCCCCGGCGAGGTCACCAGCCACCGTTCCCCGCCGCGCCCGAGTTCTTCCAGTTTCGCCCGCAGCGCCTCGCGCCGCTCCGCCAGTTGCGGTCCCGGCGCCACCACGAACTCGACCCGGTCGATGCGCCCGACCTTGCCCGTCAGCGCCTGCAGGTGCGGCAGATCGAGCAAAACCAGCGTCGCCGGCGCTCGCGGCGCATCCGCCGCCTCGGGAATGCGCCCGGCCACCGGCAACGTGTGCGCCGTGTCGTTGATCACGAGGTCGAGCGCCCGCGCCTCCCCGAGCTCCGCCGCCAGCGCCGCGCTGATCCACACCTGCGGCCCGCCCCGGAAATTTTTCCAGAATCCCTCTCCGGCGTCCGCGCTGCGCCCCGCCGTCGCGCCCGCCCCGGCCGTGCGCTGCGCCAGCAACGGCTGCCCCGCCGCCTGCTGCCGCGCGAGGTTGGTCAACGCGATCAGATCGAGGCCGAGCAGTGTGAACGAGGTCCGCCCAAACCGCGCCGTCGTCCCCGGCGGCGGCAGCCGCGCCGCGGTCGATTCCACCACCGACAGCAACAACGCCGGATGCTCCTCCAGCGCCGCCCGCAGCTCCGGCAGCACGCTCTCCGGCAGCGTGCCCGCCGCCGGCTGCACGATCCAGTCGCTGCGCCCCGTCAGCGTGTCCGTGAAGTGCGTGAAACTCGCCACCGCCGCCCGGTTCGCCAGGCGGATCGAGACAAACACCGCCACCCCGAGCGCCAAAATGCCCGCGAGCAGCGCCGTCTGCCGCGGCGCCAGCCGCGCGTGCCGGAGCGCGAACCGCACCAGCAGGAGCGGCACCGTGCCCGGGGCCGCGGCGACTGCGGTATCCGCCTTCATGCGACGACCCGCCCGTCGCGCAGGTGCACGCGCGCATGGCAGATCGCCGCGGCTTCCTCGCTGTGCGTCACCAGCACGAGCGCCGTGTGCGTCTCGTCCGTCAGCTCGCGCAGCAGGCGCAAAATGTTGTCGCCGCTCGCGGAATCGAGGTTGCCCGTCGGCTCGTCCGCCAACACCAGCGCCGGCCGATGCACGAGCGCCCGCGCGATCGCGATGCGTTGCTGTTCGCCGCCGCTCAACTGCGCCGGCCGCGCCTCCGCCCGCGCCGTCAGCCCCACCCGCTCCAGCAACGCCGCCACCCGCGCCGCCCGCTCCGCCGGCGGCACGCCGAGCAGTTGCAGCGGCAGCTCCACGTTCTCCGCCGCGCTGAGCGTCGGCAACAGGTGGAAAAATTGGAACACCGTGCCCACGCGCTCGCGCCGCAACCGCGCCAACGCATCCGGCCCGAGCCGGTCGATGCGCTCCCCGCGCAGCGTGAGGCTGCCCGCGTCCGGCCGGTCGATGCCGCCGAGGCAGTTGAGCAGCGTCGTCTTGCCGCTGCCCGAGGGTCCCTTCAGCGCCACCCGCTCGCCCGCCCGCACCGCAAACGACACGCCGTCGAGCACCCGCCGCGCGCCGTAGTGCTTCACCACGCCTTCCACCGCGAGCACGACCTCGCCCGCCGCCCTCGGGGCGGGGGACGACGGCGAAACGGACGCGGCGGCAAACTCGGGCGAAGACGGCACGCCCCTGCTACGCGCCACACCGTCCGCAGGACGCGAGGGAAATTACTCAGCGCCTCCCCCTTGTCTCCACGCGTTCCTCCCCGTCGCCCCCGTCGGCGCGCGCGCGCTGTGCGCACCCGTTTCCGGGCCCGCCGGGCCCTCGATCCCAGCCGAAACCCCGCGCCGCCTCCGCCCTCCCGTCCGCGCATCGACCCGCGGGTCGCCCCGCGCGCCGAAAAACCGGCCGGGGCTCGTGCCGCCTCCGCCGGCCGCTCCGCTCTCAGCGCGCGTCGAAAAAACTGTCCGAGGGTGGCGGCGCGACCTCTGGGCGCGCCGAGGGTTGCGACTGCATCTCCTCGCCCACGGCGGGCCCGGAGGTCCCGCCGCCATCTTTTTCGGCGCCCTCTCAGCCCGCCGTCCCGTCCTTGCGCGAATGCAGGCAGATGCGGTTGCCGTCCGGATCCGCGATCCACGCCATCCAGCACACCCGCGTCTCCGTCGGCTCGATTAGGATCGTCACCCCGCGCCGCCGGCACTCCGCGATCGCCGCCGGCACATCGTCCACCGCCAGCGCCACGCAGGCCGGGCCGCTCCAATCCCACTCCGGGTGCCGCGGATGGTCGTTGCCGTTCAGACACAGCGTGATCGGCGACGTGTGAAACTCCGACCACCAATCCGTCCACTCCTCGCCTCTCTCGAATCCGAACAGCTTCCGGTAAAACGCCCGCGTCCGGCGGATGTTCTTCGTGTTATACATCACGAAATCCACCGCGCGCACCGCGATGGGTTGCGCCGCCCCCACCCTCGGTCGGCGCGACTTCGCCGTTTTCCCCGGTGCGCGGACCGTCTTTGCCGCCGAACGCTGCTTTGCCTTGGCCACGCCCGAGGCAAATCGCACCTCGCTCCGCGCGTCAATGGCCCGCCCCCGGCGACGGCCGACGCGGACTTGCGGCGCGACGGCCAACGGCCCGAGTCTGGTCCCTCCCCATGTTCTCCTCCACCCCGTCCCGCCGCTTCGCCCGCCTGCGCCTGCTCCTGCTCCGCGCCACCCGTCTCGCGCTGCTCGCCGTCGTCGCCACGCCGCTCCTGCTCGCGGCCGCCGCCTCACCCGCCCGCCGCCTCATCCTCGATCACGACGGCCACAACACCTTCAGCACGCTCTCCGCCGATTTCCGCCGCGACATCGACGAGGTCGTCGGCGACTGCCCGCCCGCCGTCACCACCTACCTGCTCTGCCCCGGCGCCGGCCGCTACTACTACCCGACCACCGTCGGCGAGGTCGACCCGCGCTGCACCCAGCTCGTCGCCGAACACGCCCGCGGCCAGGATCCCTTCGGCTACTTCCTCGGCCGCCTCCGCGCCGCGAAAAAGGAAGTCTTCGTCACCGTGCGCATGAACGACGTGCACGAGCCCACCGCCGCCGACGAGTGGAACCTCCCCAAAGTTCGTCGCGCCCACCCCGACGCCATCGTCGACGCCGCCGCCGTCGCACGCGGCGACACCGACTGGCGCAACTGGGCCCTCGACTACAGCCGCCCCGAGGTGCGCGCCTTCATGCTCGCGATCATCCGCGAGCTGCTCGAGCGCTACGACTTCGACGGTATCCAGCTCGATTGGATGCGTTTCCCGCGCCACCTCAGCGGCACGCCCGAGGAAGTCTGGGCGAAACGCCATCACCTCACCGCCTTCGTCGCCGACGTGCGCGAACTCTGCCGCGCGAAAAACCGCCGCCTCTGGGTCCGCGTGCCCACCTCGCTCGCCGGTTGCCGCTGGCTCGGCACCGACATCGTCGACTGGGCGCAGCGCGACCTCGTCGACGCCGTGACGCTGGCCAACTTCCTCAACACCGACTTCGCGATGCCGATCGCCGCCGTCCGCGCCGCCATGGGCGCGAAAGCCGTGCCGCTCTTCGCCGGCTTCGACCTCGAGCACGGCGCCCAACGCCACAGCCCCGAGTCCCTCCGCGCCGCCGCCACCGGCCTCTACGCCTCGGGCGCCGACGCCCTCAACATTTTCAATTTTCCCTGCTGGATTCAGCACGCCGGCACCGTCCCCTACGACTGGCTCGTCGGCCTCGAGTCGCCCGTCGCCGCCGCGCGCAAGCCGCTCCTCTTCTCCGTCCCGACGACGCGCTTTCGCCGCGCCTACGAGTTGCCCGGCCTCCTGCCCGCGAAACTCGCCCCGGGCGCCACGCTGCGCCTGCCCGTCCCGCTCCCGCCCGCCGCCGTCCCCGCCGCGCGCGCCCGCGTGCTCGTCACCGGTCCCGCCGCCACGCTCGAAACCCGCTGGAACGACGCCGCCCTCGAGTGGCTCCCGAAGCAGAAAAACACCGAGCTCTTCGTCGAATTCACCGGCGCCGCCGACGCCCCCGGCCGCCGCGGCACGCCCGACAACAGCCGCACGTATCGGCTTCGCCCCGACACCCTCCGCGTCGGCGAAAACATCCTCGAAATCAAAAACACCTCCGCCGCCGAAGTGGAAATCAAAGCCGTCAACCTCGGCCTCTGGTAGCCCGCCGCGCGCGTCCTCGCGTCACCACCCGCTCCCGACCGCCTCGGTCGCGCCGCGCCCTGCCGCCCGTCGCCCGCGCAGGGTCCTCCCTCCCGTCACCTGACCTCGGATACACTCGCGGCCCGAGGTCCGCCCCCTCGCCCGCCCGTTTTTCCTCGGCTCCCTCGCCATGGAGCGGCGCGTCCTCCTCGCCCGATCGACCGCGCCCCATCGGGTGCCTTGCTCCGCGCCCCCGGTGTCCGGGCTCCGTGACCTCGGTGGCATAGCCTTGGATGCGTTGCGGAGGGCGGTTTCCGGGGTAGTGCCGGCCGTCACGCGCCGCCGCCTTCGCCTGGCTCGCGTCCGTCGCGCCCCCGCGGCCGCCCCGTGGCCGATGCACCGGCCGCCGGCTCCGCCACCGGGGCAGTCCCCCCGGACCAGGCGGGCCCGACACTCGGCCGCCGCCGTCGCGCGCCGCAACCGCGCGCGAAATTTCAGCGCGAGCTTTCCAATTGGCGCGCGCCCGCTTTTGTAACCGGTCGATGACGAAACTTCTCGTTCCCCTTCGCCATGCCATCCCGGTTGTCGTGGCCGCCTCCTGCGCGGCGACGACGCTCCTGTCCGCCGCCGCTGCTCCGGCGCCCGAGACCATGAGCCCCTTCCGCGTCGAAGCGGAGTTCGGCGTCGACGGCCTGCGGATCCAGAACTCCAACGCCGTGCTCAATTCCCACCTGCTCACGCAGCACGGCGTCGCGCAGTTCCAGGACATCACCGGCATCGCGCCCAATCTCTTCCTCAGCCACAGCGACTCGCGCGGCTTCGGCGACATCGTTTCGCTCCGCGGCGTCACCAATTCGATCTTCTTCAGCTCGCCCGGTGTCGGTCTTTACGTCGACGGTGTGCCCGGCGGCAACGTCTCCGCCTACCCGAGCTCGCTCATCGACATCGAGTCCGTCGTCGTGCGCGCCGGCCCGCAGGGCACCGACTTCGGCCGCAACGCCGCCGGCGGCATGATCGAGATCCGCACCCGCACTCCCGGCGGATCGCATCGCGGCCACCTCCAGGCCGAGACCGGCTCCGAAAACCTCACCGCCATCCAGGGCGCCTGGGACGGCCCGCTCTCGCCGCAGTTCGGCTACACCCTCGCCTTCGGCTACTCCGATCGCGACGGCTATATCGACAACACCTTCCTCCGCCGCTCCGTCGACGACCGCCGCTCGCTCGCGGGCCGCGCCGCACTCTTTTTCCAGCCCGCGGCGGACCTGCAGTTCCGCCTCAGCCTGCTCGCCGAGAAATTCGACGACGGCGGCCAGCGGCTCTCCTCCCTCTTCAGCGCCAACCCCTACACGGTCCAATCCGATCTCAACGGCGAGACCCGGATCGACCGCCTCCAGCTCTCGCTCCAGGCCCGGAAGAAATTCGCCTGGGGCTCGCTCATCGCCACCACCGCGCGCCAGGAGTTCGACCTGAACCCGTCGCTTACCGACCTCGACCTCAGTCCGCTGCCCGCCGCCTGGTCCCGCGTGCTGCAGAACGAGGAGACCTGGTCGCAGGAATTCCGTTTCGAATCGCTGCCGTCCACCGACAAGTCCGCGTGGCGCGCCGGCCTGTTCCTCGCCGAGACCGACACCGACGGCGACGCCACCCGCGAGTTCTTCGTCCCGCCCGCGCCGCCGTTCGTGCCGCCCGGCTTCATCCAGCACGAGCGCACCACGTTCTCGATCACCCAGAAGACCGTCGCCCTCTACGGCAGCGTCGATCACCCGCTGACCCGCGACCTGCTCTTCAAGGTCGGCGCCCGCTTCGAGCACAGCGACGCCGAGATCGGCCGCGCCAAGGCCTCACGCAACAACTTCAACTTCCCCGCCCCGCAGGACCCGCGCCTCGCCCTTTCCAGCGACGACCAATACGCCTCCGGCTCCGCCGGCCTCGTCTACGCCGTCAACGAAGCCCTCTCGCTGCAGGCTCGCACCGCCGTCAGCCAAAAGCCCGCCGGCTACAGCGGCTTCGTCGCTCGCGCCGCCTCGGCGCGTTTCGACGCCGAGCAGCAGTGGGCCAACGAAGTCGGCCTCACCTTCGGCCCGCGTCAGGGCCGCTTCGGCGGCAGCCTGATGGGCTTCCTCAACCGCATCGACGACTACCAGTTCGAGCGCACCGTTCCCGGCTCCACCGACTTCGCCGTCGTCAACGCCCCCGAGGTCACCTCGCGCGGCATCGAAGCCAAGTTCATGTTCAGCCCCATCGAGAAGATCTGGTGGGACTTCTCCGCGGGCTGGGTCGACACCACCTTCGAGCGCCACCGCGACGCCACCGGCACCGATGTCGCCGGCCGCCGCGTGCCCTTCGTGCCGCGCCACACCCTGCGCACCGGCGTCACCGTCGAGATCGGCCGCGGCCTCACCGCCAACGCCAGCTACGCCGCCGCCGGCCGCACCCATTACGACGAACGCAACACCGCGCGCTTCTCCCAGGGCGCCTACGGCATCGTGAACGCCCAGCTCCGCTGGCGTCTCGAGCGCGTCACCGTCGCCGTCTACGGCCACAACCTCGCCGACAAGACCTACTACGCCTTCATCAACCCCGAGATCGCCGCCGGCAGCCCGGCCGCTCCGCGCCGCTTCGGCGTCCAACTCGCCTTCGACTACTGACCCTTCGCCCTCGGGCGGCGGCCTCGGC
>JBILLY010000669.1:0-3483 GCA_044375835.1 Opitutaceae bacterium | reverse complement strand
AT
This sequence comes from Opitutaceae bacterium, assembly GCA_044375835.1. Classification (GTDB taxonomy): domain Bacteria; phylum Verrucomicrobiota; class Verrucomicrobiia; order Opitutales; family Opitutaceae; genus ER46. The sequence goes on along the minus strand of JBILLY010000669.1, from coordinate 3,481 downwards.
CAGCCAGCCGAGGAAGACGGCGACGATGGGGTTGACGTAGGCGTAGGTGGAGACGCGCGCGGGCGTGCTGTTTTTCATCAGCCAGACGAAGGTCGAGAAACCGACGAGGGAGCCGACGGCGATGAGGTAGGCGAAGGCGCCCCAGGCGCGGGGCGCGACGGCGGCGGGATCGAAGCGGGCGAAGTCGCCGTGCAGCAGCGCGACGACGGCGAGGGTGGCGCCGCCGCCGAGCATCTGCAACGCGGAGGCCATGAACGGCTCGGCGCCGTGTTTGGCGTGGCGCGAGTAGATGGAGCCGAGGCTCCAGGAGACGCAGCCGACGAGAATGGCGGCGACGCCGCCGAGGTGGAGGCCGCCGGCGGACACGTCCTCCCACGGCGCGGCGAGCCAGGTGACGCCGGCGAAGCCGAGCAGCAGCGCGGCGGCGGTGACGGCGGTGGGGCGCACGCCGCCGGGCCAGGCCCACTCGGTGAGCACGATGAAGAGCGGGCTGACGCCGATCAGGAGCGCGGTGAGGCCGGACGGGACGTATTGCTCGGCCCAGACGACGGCGCCGTTGCCCCCGAGCAGGAGGAAGGTGCCGATGACGGTGTTGGCGCGCCACTGGTGCGCGGTGGGCCAGGCGGCGCCGCGGAGGCGGAGGAAGGCGAAGAGCAGCGCGCCCGCGGCGAGGAAGCGGGCGGCGGCCATGAGGAAGGGCGGCATCGTCTCCACGGCGACGCGGATGCCGAGGTAGGTGCTGCCCCAGATGAGGTAGATCGCGGCGAAGGCGAGTATGAGCGCGCCACGCGACGGGCCGGCGCCCGGGGCGGCGGCGGGTGCGACCGCCGGACGAGCGGGCGGCAAGGGGGCGGAGCGGCTGGAGGCGGAGGTCGACACGGAAGGGGACGGGAGGTGAAAAAGGACCAAGGGACCAAGGGACCAAAGGACCAGGGGACCAAGGGTCGAGGGGGCGGGGCGGACGGCGGGAATTACGGGGCGAGGTGCTTGTAGAAGAGCACGGTGTCGATCAGCGAGCCATCGGGGTCGCCGGCGAAGCGGGGGATCACGCCGGCGCGGGTGTAGCCGCAGCGCGAATACAGGCCGAGGGCGTTGCCGGTGGCGCTGGTGTCGAGCACGAGGAGCGTGCGGCCGAGGGCGCGGGCGGCGGGTTCGAGCGCCTGCATGAGGGCGGTGCCGAGGCCGCGACCGCGGTGCGAGCGGAGGACGAGGACCTTCTGGACCTCGGCGCGGTGGCGGGAGTTGGGCCTGGTTGCGAGACCGAGCTGGGCGCTGCCGACGATGCGGCCGGCGTCGCGCGCGACGAGCACGACGCGGCGGTCGGCGCGGACCTCGGCGAAGGTATCGGTCCAGAAGGCCTGCAGCTCGGCGTCGCGCACGGGCACGAGGTAGCCCACGGAGGCGCCGCCCTCGACGGCATCGCGGAGGAGCGCGCAGAGGGCGGCGAAGTCGGTGTCGGTCGGCGCGGCGAGGGGCGCGAGGGCGGGAGCGGTGCGGGTCATGGGTGAAGGGGCGAAGGGACCAAAGGACCGAGGGACCGGGAGCGACGGAGGGCGGGTGGGATCAGAGCTGTTTTTTTGCCAATTCGCCGAGGGTGCGGACGGCGGCTTCGATGGCGTCGGTCCACGGGACGCCGCAGTTCATGCGGAGGCAATTGCGGTAGCGGTCCTTCACGGAGAAGAGCGGGCCGGGCGCGGTGTTGATGTGGTGTTTGAGGGCCTCGCGGTGGAGGCGCAGGGTGTCGACGCCGGCGGGCATCTCGAGCCAGAGCACGAAGCCGCCCTCGGGCCGGCTGAGGCGGGTGCCTTCCGGGAAGTGGCGCAGAATCGCCTGCGAGAAGAGGTGCAGCTGGTGGTGGTAGGCGCGGCGGATGGAGCGGAGGTGGTGGTCGTAGCCGCCGTTGCGGAGGAAGTCGGAGACGGTTTTCTGGAGGACGACGGGGGTGCCGAGCGTATTCGTAAGTTTGAGACGCCGGACGCGCTCGAGGTAGCGGCCGGGGGCGCACCAGCCGACGCGGAGAGAGGGGGCGAGGGTCTTGCCGAAGGAACTGCAGAGGATGACGCGGCCGTCGGTGTCCCAGGCCTTGAGCGGCTTCGGCCGGCGTTCGCCGAAGTGGAGGTCGCCGTAGATGTCGTCCTCGATGGCGGGGACGTCGAACTCGGCGAGCAGCCGGAAGAGGCGGGCCTTTTTCTCGTCGGGCAGGCAGGAGCCGAGCGGGTTGGAGTAGCTGGGCATGACCATGACGGCCTTGACGTCGTTGCCGGCGAGGGCCTGGCGGAGGGCGTCGAGGCAGATGCCCTCGCGCGGGCCGGTGGGGATTTCGAGGGCTTTGAGGCCGAGGCTCTGGATGGTCTCGAGGAAGCCGAAGTAGGCGGGGGTCTCGACGGCGACGGTGTCGCCCGGCTTGGTGACGGCGCGGAGGCCGAGCTGGAGGGCCTCGGTGCAGCCGATGGTGACGACGAGTTCGTCATGGGCGAGGGGGCAACCGGCCTGAAGGTAGCGGCGGGCGATCTCGCGGGCGAGCGGGTCGTAGGACCAGTTCATCGCGTAGCGGCCGAGGAGGGCGGGGTCGTTGCGGCCGACGGCGGCGAGGATGCGGGCGAGCTTCTTGGTGGGAAACAGGGTGTGGTCGGGGCAGGCGGCGCCGAAGGGCACGTAGCGCGGGTCGACGGCGAGGGCGAGGACCTCGGCGGTGAGGTCCTTCACGCCGACGTAGCTCGGGCGGGCCATGGGTTTGGCCATGCGGGGCTCGGGGGTGTTGGACGGGAGGCGGGGCCGCACATAGTAGCCGGACTGGGGGCGGGCCTCGATCCAGCCGCGGTTCTCGAGCAAGCTGTAGGCCTGGAGGACGGTGGAGATGGAGACATCGCGCTGGAGGGACATGCGGCGGACCGAGGGGAGGCGGTGGCCGGGGCGGAGAGTGCCCTGCTCGATGAGCTGCTCGAGGGAGCGCGCGAGCTCGACGTAGAGCGGCGCGGGGGCGGGGGTCGCGAGGGTCTGGATCATGGGCGTGGGAAACGGTGCGGGCGGAAACGGGGGCAGAGAGTAGCGGAGGCGCGGCGGGCGAGGCAGGAGTAGCGACCGGATTTTGCCACCGGCACAGTTGCAGGACGGCGCGCGGTGTGACCATGACAATTTGGAAGGGCGAAGGTGGGAGGGTCGGACGGTGGGACGGCGGGGAGGCGGTCGGCCGGATGGGGACAGGTTGCGGGGCGCGGCGTTGACAGGGCGGGGCGGATGGCGCGGGCTGCGCGGCCATGAACGCGACGGCGGAGTTCGAGGAGATCACAGCGGGGATCGTGCGGCGGTTTTTCCGGCAGAACGCGGAGGCGCCGCCGGCGGAGGCGGAGATCGCGCGCGTGGCCGCGCGGCTGGCGGCGGTCGTCGCGGAGCGCGGGTGGCCGCGGCCGCTCGCGGCGGGAGAGACGGGATCTCCGGGAGGATTGCCGGAGGCGGAGGTGGCGGCGCTGGCCGCGCGGGT
>JBILLY010000035.1:0-14221 GCA_044375835.1 Opitutaceae bacterium | reverse complement strand
ACCGAGCGCGGCCGCAAGATCGGCGCCTCCGTCGTCTGGGACAGCGCGCCCGGCCGCGGCACCGCGGTCGAAGTCGTTCTCCCGCTCCGCTCCGCCGGCCCGCCCTCGTTCGGGCACGCTGCCGCCGCCGCGCGCGCGCAGTCCGGCCCCCCGGACGCCGCACCGCCGCCGGCTCCGCGGCCGGCTCAAATCTGAATATCGAGAGTCCGCCCCGCCTCCGGCCCTTCCCTTCCCCGTGCCCCCGCCGCTCCCCCTCACCGTCCTGATCGTCGACGACCATTTCGTGGTCCGCAGCGGCCTGGCCGCGTCGCTCGAACTCGACGACACCCTCAAAGTCGTCGGCGAGGCCGAACGCGGCGACGAGGTCGTCGCCGCCTATCAGCGCACCCGCCCCAAGGTCGTGCTCATGGATCTGCAGTTGCCCGGCATGGGCGGCATCGCCGCCACCGCCGCGCTCCGCGCCGCCGATCCCGCCGCGCGGGTGTTGATCTTCTCGACCTTCGCCCGCGACGACGAGATCCAGGCCGCGCTCGACGCCGGCGCCCTCGGCTACCTCCAGAAATCCGCCTCGCGCGACGAACTCCTCACCGCCCTCCGCAGCGTCGCCGCCGGAAATCGCTTCCTGCAGAGCGAGCTCGCCCGCCGCCTCGCCGCCCTCCGGCTCGGTCCCGCCATCACCCCGCGCGAGCGCGAAATCCTCACCCTCATCGCCGCCGGTCGCGCCAACAAGGAAATCGCCGCCGCCCTCGACGTCTCCGAAGACACCGTCAAGCGCCACGTCAGCCACATTCTGGAGAAACTCGACGTCAACGACCGCGCCCAGGCCACGGCCGAAGCCATCCGCCGCGGCATCGTCCGCATGACCGACTGAACGGACCGCGCCCCGGACACCGAACCCGGCCCCGCCCGTTCGTGCGCGCGCCGCACGAAAGTGGGATACCCGCAAGCGTGCGCCCCGGGAGCCGCCGCCCTCCCTTCGTGCCCGCTCCCGCCGACCCGCGCCCTGCGGATCGCTACCCCCACCACGACCGCCCGCCCCTGCCCATGCGTTCCCTGCTCCGCCGTCTCCATCCGCTCCGCGTCGCCTTCGCGTGCGCGCTGCTCTTCCCCGCGCTCGCCGCCGCCCAAGCCGTGACGGGCACCGTCACCGGCCGCATCCTGAATCCCGCCACCGGCGAATACGTCCGCAACGCCCAGGTCCGCATCGACGGCACCGCCCTCCTCGCCGTCTCCGAGGACGGCGGCGTGTATTCACTTCCCGGAGTCGCCGCCGGCGACGCCCGCCTCGTCGTCACCTACACCGGCTACCGCACCGAGACCGCCGTCGTCCGCGTCCCCGCCGGCGGCACCGCCACGCGCGACTTCGAGCTCGTCAGCTCCCTCCAGGCCGCCGACGCCAAGGACTCCACCGTGCGCCTCCAGAAATTCGTCGTCGCCTCCGACCGCGAGGGCAACGCCAAGGCCATCATGGAACAGAGAAACTCCATGAACATCACCAACTCCGTCGCGTCCGATGTCTTCGGCGATGTCGCGGAGGGCAACGTCGGCGAATTCCTCAAGCACATGCCCGGCGTCGAACTCGACCTCGTCCAGGGCGAGATCCGCACCATCCGCCTCCGCGGCCTCGATTCCGAATACACCCAGGTCACCCTCGACGGCGTCTCCCTCGCCAGCGCCGACGCCAACCAAGGCGCCTCCGGCAACGCCCGCGCCTTCTCCTTCGAACAGGTTTCCCTCAGCTCGATGGAATCCATCGAGGTCTCGAAGACCATCAGCGCCGACGTCGATGCCAACGCCCCCGCCGGCACCATCAATCTCAAGACCAAGCGCGCCTTCGACCGCTCCGGCCGCCGCATCTCCGCCCAGGCCAACCTCACCGCCTTCTCCACCCGCTTCAATTTCGACGACTCCTACGGCCCCGACGACCGCCTCTCCCGGAAAATCCACCCCGGCGGCATCTTCGACTACTCCGACGTCTTCTTCAACAAGCGCCTCGGCGTGAACCTCAACATCAGCGAGTCGATGGCCTACTCCGCCAACGCCCGCACCACCGTCACCTACAACTACGCGACGACCACCGCCGACCCTCGCCCCGTCGTCCCGACCTCGCTGAATTTCCTCCACGCTCCGCGCACCAACCGCCGCTCCACGGTCAATTTCACCGCCGACTTCAAGGCCACCCCGCGCCTCGTCCTCTCGCTCACCGCGCTCTACAACTACGCCGACCTCAACAACCCCCAGCGCTCCCTCACCTTCGCCACCGGCGCCCGCAACCTCGTCACCGGCACCGATCCCCTCGTCTCCCTCCGCTCGGCGACCACCGGCACGGTCACCTCCAACCCCGCCGCCATCGTCAAGCAGGGCCAGACCCTCTCCCTCGTCCCCAAGTTCGAATACCGCCTCGGCAATTTCACCCTCGAGGGCAAGTTCTCCGGCTCCAACTCCATCAGCTGGTATGACCCGCGCGGCCGCCGCGGCTCCATCCGCGACGCCGGCGGCCCCGTCTCCTCGCCCGTCCAGTTCACCGCCGAACGCTCCGCCTACAACAGCGCCGACTGGAAAATGACCCAGGTCGCCGGTCCCGACTGGTCCGACGGCGCCAACTATTCCACCACCACCATCACCATCGACGACGGCCGCTACGCCCTCACCGACGTCTACGGCGGCGAACTCATCGGCACCCTGCGCACCACCAAAGTCCTGCCGGTGATCTGGAAAGCCGGCCTCAAGCGCCGCTACGAGATCCGCGACTTCCGCCTCGATACCGAATCTCTCCGCTACACCCTCAACGCCGCCCCCGCCCGCGGCGGTTACGCCGCCTACACCTCGCCCTTCGACTTCGACATGGGCGCCACCAACACCGCCTCCGGCGTCCGCTCGATCAACGGCGGCACGGTCTGGATGCCCGATCTCGTGCGCCTCGGCGGCCTCTACCGCGACAACCCCGCCAACTTCACCCAGACCATCACCGCCGCCAATTTCTACAACGCCTTCATCGGCAACCGTCGCAACTACGAGGAGACCATCGACGCCGGCTACCTCATGGGCACCACCACCCTCGGCAAACTCGTCGTCCGCGCCGGCTTCCGCCGCGAGGAGACGTCCACCGACTCCCTCGAGTTCAACCCGCGCTCCGTTCAGGAACTCGCCGCCGCCGGCTTCGCCGAGACCTCCGGCCGCGCCACCACGATCGACGGACTCAAATACCAGTTCTTCACCAAGCCGAAGATCCACCGCACCGGCGACTACGGAAACAATTTCCCCAGCGCCTCCCTGAAATACAAAATCAACCAGAACTTCGACGCCCAGCTCGGCTTCAGCTCCACCATCCGCCGCCCCACCTTCCGCGATGTCGCCGGCGTCTGGGTCATCAACGACGACGCCCTCACCGTCAACGCCCCGAACACCAGCCTGAAACCCGAGACGTCCAAAAACTTCGCCGCCCGGCTCGCCTACTACTTCGAGCCCGTCGGCATCCTCGCCGCCAACGTCTACCAGAACAACGTCAAGGGGCTCTTCGTCACCAACCAGCTCACCGCCGCCGAGTTCGGCTACCAAGGCGACATCGACCTCTCGAGCTACACCTTCATCACCACCACCTCGAGCGCCAACGACGTCACCGTGCGCGGCATGGAGCTGGAGTATTCGCAGTCGCTGTCGTTTCTGCCCCAGCCCTTCAAAGGCCTCAACGTCCGCGCCAGCTACACCCGGAGCTACGCCAGTATCCGGCGCGTGAATATGATCCCGCACTCCGTCAACGCCGGCCTCAGCTACTCCTACCGCCGCTTCAACGCCTACTCCTCGCTGACTTGGCGCGACAATTTCCCGGTGAACATTTCCGCGACCACTCCGCGCTTCCAGCGCCACCGCACCAATCTCGACATCGGCGGCGGCTACCGGATCTCCGACAAAATCAGCTTCTTCTTCTCCGCCCGGAATCTGTTCAACGAGCCCTACCTCAACATGGAGCAGGTCGGCGCCAACGCCCCGGTCGTCCAGTTCTACGAAGTCAACGGCATCAACTGGACCTTCGGCGTGAAGAGCGTCTGGTAAGCCCCCGTTCGCCCGTCGGGTCGAGCGCCACACGGGCTCCCGCCCCTCCGCGCCGCCCGCCCCGAATCCCGACCGCCGGCCGCGTCCACGCGCCGGCGGTTTTTCTTTGCGCGCGCCTTGGCCGATCGCCGCGCGTGGTTTTCTCGGAAATGTCTGTTCCGCGGCTTGCCATCCGCGAAGCGACTCGTGCAACTAATGGCTCCCGTTCTTCCCCGGCCCGGACCCCGCAACCTCTTCCTCCCCGAATCACCTCCGTCATCATGAGCGACCAAAACGACTCGAACTCCCCGTCCTACCGCTGCGACCAAACCGCGGCCTTTCTCGTGCTCCGCGTCTTCCTCGGTCTCCGCACCTTGGTTGCCGGCATCGAAAAATTCGAGGCCAACAAGAGTTTTTCGTTCTCGAACTACACCGAAAACATGGAGCGCATGGCCACGGGCATCAGCAACTACTCGCTGATTCCGCTCTGGGCCGCCAAGACCTTCGCCCTCTCGCTCGGCTTCCTCCTCGTCGGCCTCGGCGCCGCGATCCTCCTCGGCATCAAGAGCCGTATCTCCCTCTTCTTCGGCGGTCTCCTCTACACCGGCTTGGCCTTCGGCCTCATGGCCGTGCAGGAAGGCGAAGGCGTCGCCTGGATCGCCGTGCAGGTCCTCATGTTTGCCTTCGCCCTGAGCCTCGCCCGCTACGACCGCATCGCCCTCTGGGGCCACAAGAACGACTGAGCGCCGCCCGCGCCCCGGGGCGCACCGCATCCGCGCCCCGTCCGTCAATCGTTCCATCGTCAACGCCCGCTCCGTCACCGCCGCCACCATGTCCTCCACACCTCTCGTGCCGCCCACCTTCCTCCCGTCCCTGACTCGCCGCGACTTCCTCAGCACCGGCGCCAAGCTCGGCGCCGTGATCGCCGCCGCGCCCTACATCGCCCGCGGTGCCGACACCGGCACGCCGACCAAGGGCGAAACCCTCAACGTCGCCCTCATCGGCTGCGGCGTCGAAGGCCTCATCCTCGTCAACGCCTCGCTCCCCATCCCCGGCATCCGCTTCAAGGCCGTCTGCGATATCTGGCCCTACAACCTCACCCGCGCCTCCCGCCTCCTCCAGAAGTTCAAGCACGAGGGCAAGCCCTACGAAGACTACCGGGAGATGCTCGCGACCGAGAAGGAACTCGACGCGGTCATCATCGCGACGCCCGACTTTGTCCACGCCGAGCACACCAACGCCGCCCTCAAGGCCGGCAAACACGTCTACTGCGAGAAACTCATGGCCCACACCGTGGACGCCGCCCGCTCCATGGTTGTGACCGCCCGCGAGACGAAGAAACTGCTCCAAATCGGCCATCAACGCCGCTCCAACCCCCGCTACCAGCACGCCCGCGACAAGATCGTCCGCGACGCGCGCCTGCTCGGCCGCATCACCAATATCACCGGCCAATGGCACCGCGCCGTCACCGACGACTTCGGCACCCCCAAGGGCACCGAGATGTCCGCCGAGAAACTCGCGAAATACGGCTACGCCAGTATGCACGAGTTCCGCAATTGGCGCTGGTTCAAGAAATACGCCGGCGGCCCCATGTCCGACCTCGGTGCCCACCAGATCGACATCTACAACTGGATGCTCGGCGCCAATCCCCAGATGTGCATGGCGAGCGGCGGCGTGGATTACTACAAGACCCACGAGTGGTATGACAACGCCATCGGCGTTTTCGAGTATCCCACCAAAGACGGCCTCGTCCGCGCGACCTACCAGGTCCTCACGACCACCAGCGCCGGCGGCGGCTACCACGAGTATTTCATGGGCGACGAAGGCGCGCTCAAGATGTCCGAGAATCCCAAATTCACGAAGATCTACCGCGAGGCCCGCGCCCCCGAATGGGATCAGCACGTGACCAACAAGTTGATTTCCCGTCCGGACACCGGTGAAGGTGCCACGGTCGGCCTCAAGCCTTGGGACAAACCCCGCCAACGCCTGGCGATGCCCTCCAAGGTTCCCGACGGCGCCGCTGCCGGCGGGCCCGCCAAAGTCGACGTCCGCGAGACCGCCCAGCTCTCCGCGTGGGACATTCCGGTCACCCTCGACAAGGCGATCCACCAGCCGCACCTCGAAAACTTCTTCGATGCCATCCGCAAGGGCACGTCGCTCAACTGCCCGGCCGAAGACGGTTTCGCCACCGCGGTCACGGTCCTCAAGATCAACGAGGCGATCGCTGCCCGCAAAGTCCTGACCTTTGCCCCGGGCGATTTCGTCGCCTGATTCGCCACCCGGTCCGCTCGGAAGATTTCAGAATAGCCGCCCGGTCAACTCCGTCACACGCGCGCCACCCCGAGGAATTCCCTTCCCAAAGTGGCCATCCATGGTTCAACCAACCTGTCCGTTCCTCCCTAACATGCTCACTCGCCAACTCACCCTCGCCCTCTCCGTCGCGGCCCTCGCCACGTCGGCCTTTGCCGCCGATGTCGTGCTCAAGGTCGAAATGCCCAAGCCGCTCTTCGCCGGCACGCCGCGCCCCATCTCGCTGGCGAACCTCGAGCCGGCCAACGCCAAACGCCCGGACATCATGGTTCCCGCCGGCACCAAGCTCCTCTCCAAAGGCAAGAAAGTCACCTCCAGCGACTCTCTCCCGGTCATCGGCGAACTCTCGTTCATCACCGACGGCGACAAGACCGGTATCGACGGCGCCTACGTGGAGCTCGGGCCCAACACGCAATGGGTGCAGGTCGATCTCGGTGAGTCCGCCGCCGTCGCGGCCGTCGCGGTCTGGCACTTCCATTCCCAAGCCCGCGTCTATCACGACGTCGTCATCCAGATCTCCGACGACGCCGAGTTCAAAAAGGGCGTCACGACGATCTTCAACACGGACGACGACAACAGCTCCAAGCTCGGCAAGGGCAAGGACCTCTCCTACGTCGAAACCAACAACGGCCGCGTCCTCGCCGCCAAGGGCGCCAAGGGCCGCTACGTCCGCCTCTACTCCAACGGCAACACCTCCGACGAACTGAACCACTACTGCGAAGTCGAAGTATTCGGTACGTCCGCGAAGTAAGTCTCCCTTTCTCCTCGAGACCAAGCCGGAGCGCTCCAGCGCGCTCCGGCTTTTTTGCGTCCAGCCCCTCCTCGCCGGACACCGTCTTTTCAAATGTCGGTCGCCGGATTCGGCCCGGCGGGTGAGTGCGCCCCGGCACCCGGGATCAATCGGCGATGATTCCCCGAACGGCCGTCAAACCACCGGGCCCACGGGCAGCTCCGCGCCAATTCCCTGCTGCTTCTACGATGTCGCCACCCCCTGCGCGGGAGCGCGCGGCGCGAAGCCCATCTGCATCAACGGGCGTGGAAGGTCCGTGTTTTCAGTGTTCACCGCGGCGAGAATGACGGCCCGAAAAGGGACTCTCGCGCAGATTCACCTTCATGCGCCGCCTGTTTCCCCGTTTGCTGGGCGCGCTCCCCCCGCCTGTGATCACTGTCTTCCTCCGGCAGCTCCCGCTCCTGCTCGTCGCCGTCGCCGCATTTTGGCTGCGCACGCGCGCGCTCGATTCGCGCCCGATGCATGCGGACGAAGCCAACCAAGCGGTGAAAACCGGCGAGTTGCTCGAAGCCGGCCGCTACGCCTTCGATCCGCGCGACCACCACGGGCCCACGCTCTACTACGCCGCCGCCGGCATCGCGCGCCTCCGGGGCGAGTCCTCGCTGGTCGAGCTCAGCGAGACGACCGTGCGCTTGGTTCCGGCGATCGCGGGCACCGCCGCCGTCGTGTTGCTCGCGCTGCTCACGCTGCCGAGCCCGGCCGCCGCACCGGGCCGCACCCGCTCGCAGGGCCTCGGTCGCTGGCCCGCCCTCGCTGCCGCCACGCTCCTCGCGCTCTCCCCGCCGGCCGTCTACTACAGCCGCTACTTTGTCCAGGAAACGCTTCTGCTCGCGTTCTTCCTCGCGGCGCTGGTCTGCGCGCAGCGCTGGTGGCGCACCGGGCTCACCCGCTGGGCGGTGGCCGCCGGCGCCTGCGCGGGCCTCGCCCAAGCCACCAAGGCCAGCGCTCCGCTGTTTTTTGCCATCGCCGCTCTGGCATGGTGGCTCACCCGCGCCCGCGGCACCCCGGCTCCCACTCGCCGTCCCTACCGCGATCTCGCCGCCGCCGCGGTCGCGGCCGCCGTCGTCGCCGCGGTCCTCTACTCGTCGTTCCTCACCCACCCCGCGGGCATCCGCGACGCCCTCGCCGCCTACGGCCACGCGTTCGCGCGCTTCGGCGCGGACGCCGCTCCGACCGGCCACGAAAAGCCGTGGTGGTATTATCTCCGCCTCTTCGGCTGGTTTCGCACGGGCGGATTGGTTTGGCATCAGGCCGGCTTTTCCGCGTTCGCGGTCGCAGGGCTGCTGGTCGCCGCCTTCGGCCGCGATCGCTTCCTGCGCGGCGTCGCTGTCCACACCGCCGGCATCGCCGCGGCGTATTCGGTCTTCGCCTACAAGACGCCGTGGCACGCGGTTCACTTCGTGCCGGGCCTCGCCGTGCTCGCCGCCGCCGCGCTGGCCGCCGTCGCCCGCGCGCCTGCCGGCCGTCTCCTCGCCGGCGCATGCGCCGTGGGCCTCGTCGCCTCACTCTTGCCCCAGCTGTGGCGGGTGGCCTACCTCCGTCCCGCGGACCAGCGCAACCCATGGGCCTACGTTCACAGCGCTCCCGACGTCCTGAAAGTGCGCCCGCTCGCGCAGACGGCCCTCGCCGCGCCCGGCGCGGCGCGACTTCCGGTCCGGGTCATCGGCGCGGAGTATTGGCCCTTGCCTTGGTATTTGCGGGGACTGTCGGACGTAGGCTACTGGGCGGATCCTCCCGCCGACTGCGATGGCGCGATCATCTTCGTCTCGCAGGCCTACGCCGACACCGTGCGCACCCGTTTGCGCGCAGGATACCGTGAGTCCATCCTGGGGTTGCGCCCGGGCGTGCTGCTCACCGTTTTCATCCGCGACGATTCCGCCGCGGACCGGCGGGAATGAGGTCGCCCGCCGCTCCCAAACCGCCCGCGCCATGACCGCCGCCATCCCCGCCGCCGCCGCCGGCTCCGCTCCGCCCGCGGCCCTGTCGCTCGTGATTCCCGTCTACAACGAGGCCGGCAACATCCTGCCCTTGGCCGAACACTGCGTCGCTGTCCTCGACGCGCTCGGCCGCGACTTCGAGGTGATCTTCGTCGACGACGGCAGCACCGATGCCACCGCCGCCGAGATCGCCGCCGCCCGGTCGCGCTGGCCGCGCGTGCGCGCACACGCCATGCCGCGCAACTCCGGCCAAGCCGCGGCGTTGCTCGCCGGGCTCCAGGCCGCCCGCGGTTCGTTGCTCGCGACCATGGACGGCGATGGTCAGAATGACCCGCGCGACCTGCCGGCCCTGCTCGCCATCGTCGAATCCGGGGGCGTCGACCTCGCCTGCGGCTGGCGCGTCGACCGGCACGATTCCCGCCTGCGTCACGTCATGTCGCGCCTCGCCAACGCCGTCCGCAGCCGCCTGCTCGGCGACGGCGTGCACGACTCGGGTTGCCAGCTGCGGGTCTTTCGGCGCGAGGTCGTGGGCGCGCTGTATCCCATGGAACTCATGCAGAGCTTCGTCCCCGCGCTCGCGGTCGCCGCGGGCTTCCGCGTCGGCGAACAACCCGTGCGCCACCACGCGCGCACGCGCGGCGATTCGAAATACGGCCTCGGCCGGCTCTGGTGGCGCCCCGCCCTCGCGATGCTCGGCCTGCGTTGGCGCATGTGGTTCGGTCGCCGCGCCCGATAATCCGTCCCCCGCTGCGCCCGCCGAACTCCGCCCCATGTCCGCTCCCTCCGCCCACACGTTTCAGCACGAGGCCATGGCCACCTTTTTCGAGGTCACCCTCGTGGGCGAGCATCCCCGGGACTACCTGCGCCACGCCGCCCTCGCCGCCTTTCGCGAAGCCGACCGACTCGAGCACGAACTCAGCCGCTATCTCGAATCCTCCTACATCGCGCGCGCCAACCGCCTCGCTCGCGGAGCGTCCCTCATCGTCTCGCCCGATGTCATCGAGGTGCTGCTCCTCTCCGCCGATATCGCGGTCGCCACGCGCCGCGCGTTCGACCCCGCCTACGCGTCGGAACGCCCCGCCGACCTCGATCCCGATCTGCCTCCGTTCACCCTCGATCCGGCGAACTTCACGCTCACATCCCTGGCCCCGCGCCTGCACCTCGACCTCGGCGCCGTCGGCAAAGGCTTCGCCCTCGACCGCATGCTCGACACGCTCCGCGAGTGGCAGGTCGAGGCCGCCCTGCTGAATGCCGGCGGCAGCAGCCTCCTGGCGCACGGCACCCCCGCCCCCGATGCCCCCGGCTGGGTGGTCGGCGTGGGCGACGGCGCCGCCGAGCGCACGATCGCGCTGCGCGACGCGTCGCTGAGCGGTTCCGGCATCGCCGTGAAGGGCGAGCATCTGGTCGATCCCCGCACCGGCTCCGCGGCGCCCCGGCGCACGCGCACCTGGGCCTGCGCACCGAGCGCCGCGCAGGCGGACGCGCTGTCCACGGCGTTCTTTGTCATGACGGCGCCCGAGGTCGCCGCGCTCTGCACCGCGCATCCGCAGGTGGGCGCCGCGCTTTCATCCGCCGCGGACGAGCTGGAAATTTACGGAGCGCTGCGCGCCTTGGTCGCCGCCGCCGAGGCCTAGCCTGTGTGGCCCCCCGCCCGTCGGTGAACCGGCGGGCACAACCGAGGTTACTTCGCCGCCGCCGGACCGTAACCCTTGGCCGGCCGGCCGTCGTCGCCCAATTTTTTGCAGGCCCAGAGCAAGCCGCGGGTCACGAGATCCAGGTAGCGCGCATCGCCCACCGTCTCGTTGTTGTGCCCGATGGTCGTGTTGAACACGCGCACGCCCTTGTAGTCGTTGGTCCAGACGACGGCGGCCTCGACGACCTTTTCCTTCACCGTCTGCTTCGCCCGCGCGAGCACGGTCGCCGTGGGCAGCACCTGGATGTTGTTGTAGAGTTCCTCCGGCCCGGTGGTCCACTCGGCCATGCCGCGCACGATCGGGCTCTTGGCGCCGTCAAACGTGATCGTCAGCGGCAACTTCGGGCCGTGGCCGCTGGACTGCAGGCCGAGAAATTCGAACCACATCGCGCGCTCGCTGCCCGCTTCCGCGGGCTGGGCCGGCGGTCCGATGCGGTAGCTGTGCATCGCGCAGTGCAGGTTGACCGCCGGCACCCCGGCACGGTGCGGAGCCAGCACGCCCTTGATGAGATCGGGATCCTTGATGTCGGCGCTGCACTCGTCGTGGATCACGACGTCGTATCCCTTGGCGTAATCGGGATTGCCCAGAATCGGCAGCGCCGGCCGCGTGGTCTTGTCCGCGGTGAACGCGAGGTCGACCTTCACGTTGGCCCGGGCCTCGATCCCGTCTTTCAGAATATCCTTCTGCTTCTCGTAGTCGTGGCAGCAGCCGCCGATGACGAGCAGCACACGGAGCGGTTTGGGCGTCTCGGCGGCCGCGAGGCGGCCGGTGAACGCGAGGAGGCAGACAAGGGACAGGAGCAGGCGCGAGCGCATGGGAATCAGGTGGGGTTCGGGGGTGGAAACGGGGCGAGCAAACCAGTCGCGCGGGGCAACGCCATCGCAAATTCCGACGCCGCGCGCGACCGCGGTGCGAAAAAAAAGGCGACCGCCGGCCGGCGGTCGCCCCAAAGGCCGGCGCAGCTCCCGCCGCAGCCGCCTCGCCACGGAACGCGGCCTCAGCCGGCCGGCGCGAAAAGATCCTCGACGGAGTCGCTCTCCACGCCGATGTCGGCAAACAGCCACGACGAGAGGTAGCGCTCGCTGCTCGACGGGATGATGGCGACGATCTGCTTGCCCTTGTTCTCGGGACGCAGCGCGAGCTGAAGCGCCGCCCAGGCGATCGCGCCGGAAGAGATGCCGACCGGGATGCCGTCGAGTTGGTTGATCTGCTTCGAGACCGGACCCGAATCCGCCTCTTTCACCCGAATCACTTCGTCGTAGATCTTGGTGTTGAGCACGGCGGGCACGAAACCGGCGCCGATGCCCTGCAGCTTGTGCGGACCGGGCGCTCCGCCGGACAGCACCGGCGACGCGTCGGGCTCGACCGCGACGATCTTCACCCCGGGTTTGCGCGCCTTCAGCACCTCGCCGATACCGGTGATCGTGCCGCCGGTGCCGATGCCGGCGACGACGATGTCGACCTTGCCGTCGGTATCGCGCCAGATTTCCTCGGCCGTGGTGCGGCGGTGGATGGCGGGGTTCGCCGGGTTCGCGAATTGCTGGAGGATCACGCTGTTGGGAATCTTGGCCTGGAGTTCCTCGGCCTTGGCGATCGCGCCCTTCATGCCCTTGGGCCCCTCGGTCAGCACGAGGCGCGCGCCGAGGACCTTGAGGAGCTTGCGGCGCTCCATCGTCATGGTCTCGGGCATCGTCAGGATGAGCTTCAGCCCCTTGGCCGCGGCGACGAACGCGAGCGCGATGCCGGTGTTGCCGGAGGTCGGTTCGATGAGGACGGTCTTCTGGTTGATCTTCCCGCTCTTCAGCGCGTCGTCGATCATCGCGAAACCGATGCGGTCCTTGACGCTCGAGAGCGGGTTGAAGAACTCGAGTTTCAGCAGGACTTCGGCCTGGGCATTGTGGGCGGCCGCGGTGCGGTTGAGCCGCACGAGGGGGGTGTTGCCGATCGTTTCGGTGATGTCGTTGTGAATTTTGGCCATGAGGGGGGACGGTTGATGGACGGGAAAAACAGCAGGGCGCGGCGACGGAATCCGCTCAAAACCGTGGCATAAATCGCGGCGGGAGGCCACCGGTAAGACGAAGATGGCGCGGGTTTCCGCTCGGCGCGCGGCGTTTCGCCCGGCAACGTGGCACCGAATGACTTGGCAGATCGCCCTTGTTTTCGCGCTCCTGATCGGTGCGTTCGTCGCCTTCGTGCGGGAAAAAACCCCGCCCGATGTGGTCGCGCTCGCGCTGTTCGTGATCATCGCGCTGACCGGCCTGGTCCCGGTCAAGGACACCTTCGCCGTCTTCTCCAACCCTGCGCCGCTGACTGTCGCCGCGATGTTCGTGCTGAGCGCCGCCCTCGTGAAATGCGGCGCGCTCGACTACCTCTCCTGGGGCTTCGAGAAGGCCGCCGTCCTGCCCTACCAGATCGTCATTTTCCTGCTGGTCGTGATCGTCGCGTTCGTTTCCGCGTGGATCAACAACACGCCCGTCGTCGTGGTCTTCGTGCCGGTGATCCTGAACTTGGCGCGCAAGATGGGCCTGCCGGCCTCGAAGTTCCTCATCCCGCTCTCCTATGCGGCGGTGCTCGGCGGCATCTGCACGTTGATCGGCACCAGCACGAACCTGCTCGTCAACGGCATGCTGGTGGAACGCGGCGAAGCCGAGATGGGCATGTTCGAACTCTCGGCGATCGGCGTGCCGGTGACCATCGTCGGCGCCCTCTACCTCGCCATCGTCGGCAAGAAATTGCTCCCCGCTCGCGAGATGCTGACGTCGATCCTGAGCGAGGAGGAGCGGCGCGAGTATTTCACCGAGGCGTTCGTGCCCGCCGGCTCCCCGCTGGTCGGCAAGAGCCTCAAGGCGGCCGGCCTCGTCACCGCGCGCGGTTTCCGGGTGATCGAAGTCGTGCGCGACGGCATCGGCATCACGGTCGATCCGGCCGCGACGCCGCTGCGCGACGGCGACCGGCTCGTGATCGCGTGCCGGCCGAGCGGCGTCGCGCGCGCGCGTTCGATGCCGGGCTTCGACTTTACCGCCGAAGCGGGCCTCGAGCAGATCGCCGCCCACGAAGGCGTGGTCTTCGAGGGCGCCGTCGCCCCGAACTCCGAGATCATCGGCCAGAGCATCAGCGACCTGAACTTCCGCCAACGCTTCCGCGTGATCGTCCTCGCGATCCACCGCAACGGCGAAAACGTCCGCGACAAACTCGAGACCCTCCCGCTGCAAATGGGAGACCTGCTGCTGATGATGGGCACGCCGCAAGCCATGAACGGCCTCCGCCGCGGCGACGACGTGATCCTCCTCGACCGCCCGCCCTTGCCCTCGCTCTCGCTGCACAAGCGCATCCCGCTCGTCCTCGCGACCATCGCCGCCGTCATCATCGGCGAGACGACCGGCCACGTCCCCATCGAGTTGGGCGCCCTCGCCGGCGCCGTGCTGCTCTGCCTCACCGGCTGCATCAAACCGAAGGAA
>JBILLY010000667.1:0-3496 GCA_044375835.1 Opitutaceae bacterium | reverse complement strand
GGACCAGTGGACCACGATTCTCGACCGCAGCGAAAGCACCGAAGACCTGCTCATCGACTACCGCGAATGCAAGCCCGCCACCGGCACGCGAGCCCGGCTCGTCATCCTCGGCTCCCCGAAAGGCATCACTCCCGGCGTCGCCGAGTTCACGGTCTTTGGCAAAACCAACGGTTCCAATTAGGCCACCCCATGAACCCCACCCTCACTCTCCTCACCACCCTGCTGCTTGCGCCGCTCGCTGCGCTGCACGCCGCCGATCCTCAGCCAAAGCCAACGTCTCCGGCGCGCGATGACGCCGCATGGCTGCGCGCCCGCGGCACGCTGATCTTTCACGACGCCTTCGAGCGCGAGGAGGACGGCAATCTCGCCAAGGCCATCGGCAACGGCTGGAACAGCGCCACCGCCGACCGCGTGCCGCAGATCAAGATGGCCGATCTCGACGGCGGCATCCTCAAGATCGCCAGCGCCTCGAAGGAGGCCGGCCACTCCGCGCACATCCACCACGAGGCTGGCTTCACCGATGGCGGCGCCGTGGTCCGCTTCAAATTCCCCGGCTTGAACAAAGGCGAGTCGCTGCAACTCGGTTTCGTGGACCGCGAGACGAAGGGCATCCATGCCGGGCATCTCTGCTACGCCAATCTCACCTCCGGCGGCATCACGCTGATGGATTGGAAAACCGGCGTGATGGACCTCGAGATCCGCCAGCGCCGGCAGCCTTACCTCGACCGCAAGGAGAAGCTGCCCGCCGATCTCGATGCGTTGCTCAAGACGAAACAGATCACCGTGCCATGGAAGGCTGACACGGAATGGCACGAACTCGTCCTCGTGACCGAGGGCGACGAGATGCGCCTCAGCCTCGACGGTAGACTCCTCGCCCGGCACCGTTCTGCCGGCTTCGCGCACCCGATGAAGCGCTGGTTCAGCTTCCTCGTGCCCAGCACCGTGTGGATCGATGACGTCAAGATTTGGAAGGTGAAGTAAGCCGCCAGCGACGCCCATGCCCACCCGCGTGACCCTCCGCTTCATCTCCATTAAGCTGCTGCTCTTCGCCGCCACCGTTGCGGCCGCGCGCGCGGCGGACGCGCCAGCGGGCGCGATGACGGAACGGCACCGCGACTTTCTCAAGACCAACTGCCAGGGCTGCCACGGGCCCGAAAAGCAGAAGGGGAAATTCCGGGTGGACGACTTGCCGCTCGCGCTGACCGATCTGCCCACCGCGGAACGCTGGCAGAAGATCCTCAATGCGCTGAATGCCGGCGAAATGCCGCCCGAGGAAGAGCCGCAGCCCGCGCCCGACGCGAAGGCAAACTTCCTCGACGACTTGTCCAACGCGATGGTCGCCGCCCGCAAGCGACTCGCCGATCAGAAGGGCGTCATCGCCCTACGCCGGCTCAACCGCCGCGAGTATGCCAACACGCTGCGCGATCTCCTCGGCGTGCACGTGGACGTGAGTGCGCTGCCCTCCGACACCGGCGGCTCCAACTTCGACACCGTGGGCGCCAGCCTGTTTGTGAACGGCAACCAGTTTGAAATCTACGAGGCGCTGGCGCACGAAGCGCTCGAGGAGGCTTTCAACGCATCGGCCGTCGGCTCGGCACCGAAGAAATTCCGCCTTGAGGCGGAGCAGTCCCATCCCGCCTTCCTGAAGAAGAACAAGGAATCGCTCGAAGCCATCGACCGGATGAATCGCTGGATCAAGGCGGTGGACGACGCCGCCGCGCGCCCGGAGAACGCCGCGCTTGTGGCGCGGCTCCGGCAGGACGCGCCGGCCGACGACGACCTGCGCTTCCACTGGCACCGGATTCCCGGGGCGCCAAGTCCCATGACCTACGGCTTCAGCAAGGAGACCGAGGTCAATCCGCGCATCATCTATCGCCATCGGGACTACGTGGATTTTTTGCGCTACGACGAGTATTACCTCCGGCTCCCCGCCCTCGAACGCGGCGCTTACTTGCCGGTGCGATCCAACAGCCAGCCCTTCGGCTTTGGCGGCACCGGCCTCGCCACCGAACCGAGGCTCGCGATCCCGCGGGATTTTCCGGCGGGCGACTACGTGGTCCGCATCTGCGCCGGGGCCGCGCCTGGCGCTCCCGCGGAGCGCCGCTTCCTCGACTTCGGACTCAAGGGGGCCTTCGTCGCCGGTCCCGGCACACCCGCCGGAGGTGATCGAAATCCCTTTCACCCTCACCCGGGCCAACGTCGAGCAGAACCACCGCCAGCTCTTCGTTCGCGAGCGGGGCTTCATGAATCTCGCGAGATCCCAGCAGCAGTTCCGGGAGGCGGTCCAGCGGAACGGGCACGGGCCCGAAGTCGCGATCTGGATCGACTGGATGGAGATCGAGCGCGTGCCGGTCTCTCCCGAGACCATGGCGCCCGGACTCCGCGCGCTGGCTCTCCCGCTCGATGCTCGGGTGGCGGACGTTCCGCCGGAAAAACTCCGGAGCGCGCTCGCGCGGTTTGCGCAGGAGGCCTACCGCGGAATCCCCGCGCCCGACGGACTGGTGGATCGCCTGCTGCGGCTCTACTACTCGCGCCGCGCGACCGGAGGCACGCATCGCGACGCCCTCAAGCAGGCGCTGGCCGCCGTGCTTACGTCGCCCCGCTTTCTCTACCGCGCCGAACCCGAGGCCGGCGCCGCGCGCCGTCCGCTCGACGGATTTGAGTTAGCGACCCGGCTCTCCTACTTCCTCTGGGGCTCCCCGCCGGATCGCACCCTGCGTGACCTCGCCGCCTCCGGGCAACTCCGCCGACCGGAGGTCCTGGCGGCTCAGGCGGACCGGCTGCTCGACCACCCCCGTTCCGCGCACTTCGTCCGCCCCTTCCTGGGCCAATGGTTGACCTTGGACCGCCTCGACCTGTTTCAATTCAACCAGACCCTCCATCCCCGCTTCGACGACGCGATGAAGTCGGCCGCGCGGCAGGAGGTCTACGAAACCTTCGCCGGCCTGCTGCGGGACAACCGACGCCTCGGCGAATTGCTCAGCGCGGACCACGTGGTGATCAACGCGCTGCTCGCCGACTACTACGGAATTTCGGGCGTGACGGGCGACGCGTTTCGCAAGGTGTCTCTCCCCGCCGGCTCCCCGCGCGGCGGACTGCTCGGCATGGCGGCCATCATGGCGATGGGCAGCAACGGCCAGCACACGAACCCGGTGGAGCGCGGGGCGTGGGTGCTGCGCAAGC
The DNA here is from genome assembly GCA_044375835.1 of Opitutaceae bacterium. Taxonomy (GTDB): domain Bacteria; phylum Verrucomicrobiota; class Verrucomicrobiia; order Opitutales; family Opitutaceae; genus ER46. The sequence continues at coordinate 313 of JBILLY010000667.1, read as the reverse complement.
TGCTCCACGAACCGCCGCCGCCGGCGCCCGCCAACGTCCCGGAACTCGCGCGCCTCGGCGCCCAATTGCTCACCGCGCGCGAACGCCTTCAGATGCACCAGCAGGAACCGCAGTGCGCCAACTGCCACCGCAAGATCGATCCCATCGGCTTCGGCCTGGAGAACTTCGACGCGGTCGGCCAATGGCGCACGACCGACACCTACCAAGCCCGGGACGAAGCGGGCAAACCGCTCCCGAACGCGAAGAAGACCTGGACCATCGACGCCGGTGGCGTGCTGCACAAGGGGCCCGCCTTCCGCGACTATTTCGAGTT
>JBILLY010000666.1:0-3497 GCA_044375835.1 Opitutaceae bacterium | reverse complement strand
TTGCTCGCCGTCGCGCTGCTCGCCGCGGCCCTTTCCGCCCCCGCCCACGCCGCCGCCCCCGCCCGCCCCAACATCCTCCTCATCTGCGTCGACGACCTGAAGCCCACCATCGGCGCCTACGGCGACAAACTCGCCCTCACCCCCCACCTCGACCGCCTCGCCGCCCGCGGCACGCGCTTCGACCTCGCCTACTGCAACCAGTCCGTCTGCGCCCCCTCCCGCAACAACCTCTTCCTCTCCTCCCGCTCCACCTCCCTCGGCATCTACGGCCTCTCGACCAATTTTCGCCAAGTCCAGCCGCAGGCCGTCACGCTCACCCAGCATTTCATGCAGCACGGCTGGCGCGCCGAGGCCATCGGCAAAATCCTGCACAGCGGCCACGGCAACCACGATGACGAAGCCTCGTGGAGCGTCCCGACCGTGAAGGAAAAAGTCGTCGAATACCTCGACCCCGCCAGCACCGGCGGCGGCCAACTCACCCGCGAGGAGGCCTTCTTTTCCAATCAGAAACTCGACGCCATCCGCACCCTCCCCCGCGGCGCCGCCTGGGAGAAGCTCGATGTCCCCGACAGCGCCTACGCCGACGGCCGCATCGCCGACGAGAGCATCCGCCGCCTCCGCGCCGCCCGCGAGCGCCGCGCCGCCCAGGACACGCCGTTCTTCCTCGCCGTTGGTTTCGTGAAACCGCACCTGCCCTTCACCGCGCCGAAAAAATACTGGGACCTCCACGACCCGAAGAAATTCGCCCTCGCCCCCGACCAGCGCGACCCGATCGGCATCCCCGCCTACGCCGGCAAAGTCGGCGGCGAGATCGTGAACTACGACCCGCTCACCGTCGAAAACCTGCGCGACGAGTCCATCCAGCGCACCCTTCTCCACGCCTACTATGCCTGCGTCTCCTACCTGGATGCCCAGCTCGGCCGCGTGCTCGACGAACTCGACCGCCTGAAACTCTCCGACTCCACCGTGATCGTGCTCTGGGGCGACCACGGCTGGCACCTCGGCGACCACGGTTACTGGACGAAGCACACCAACTACGAGCAGGCCAACCGCATCCCGTTGCTCATCGTCGCCCCCGGCGTCGGTCGTCCCGGCAGCGTCACACGCCAGCTCGCCGAGACAGTCGACCTCTATCCCACGCTCGCCGAGCTCGCCGGCCTCCCCGCCCCGCGCGGCCCGCAGCCCATCGACGGCACGAGTCTCGTCCCGGTGCTGCGCGATCCGACGCGCACCGTCCGCGACCACGCCTACCACACCTATCCCCGCGGCGAGCACATCGGTCGCGCCATCCGCACCGCGCGCCACCGCCTCGTCGAATGGAAGAAACCCGGCGCGCCCGCCGACACCGCCGACGTCGAACTTTACGACTACGAGGCCGACCCCGCCGAAACGCGCAACCTCGCGAAAGACCAGCCCGCCGTCGTCGCCGAGCTGCAAAAAATCCTCGCGCGCCACCCCGAGGCCAAACCGCCCTTTGGCGGCGGCGGCGGGGGCGGAAAAAAGAAGAAGTAGCGGCGAGTGCGCACCGGGCCGCCGGTGCGCCCCTCCCGGTCACTCCGCCCGCAGCACCGCCATCGCGTCGACGCGCCCCGCGCGCCGCGCCGGCCACCAGCACGTGAGCAACGCCACGCCCACCAGCACCGCCGTCGCCCCGAGGAAGATCGCCGCATTGTCCGTCCGGATTCCCGGATACGCCGCCGCGAGCAACCGCGCCACGCCGAGCGCGCCGGCCAGGCCGATCGCCGCCCCGAGCAGCGCCTGCGCGATTCCCGTCCCGAGCACGAGGCGCGTCAGGTCGCGCACGGTGGCGCCCAGCGCCAGCCGGATCGCAAACTCCCCGCTGCGCTGCGCCATCGTGCGCGCGATCGCGCCGTAGACCCCGAGCGCCGCCAGCGCCAACCCCAGCACGCCGAACGCGGTCAACATGTCGCGCAGCACGCCGAGCTGGTAGTTCGCCCGCGCGATCGTCGTATCGGCCGGTTGGAGACCGCGCACCGGCAAATCCGGATCCAGCGCCGCCACCGCCGCCCGCATCGGCTCCACCAGCGTAGCCGGGCCCGCGCCGGCCGCCCGCACGACCAGCTCGAACTGCCGCCGCGGCTCCTGCGCCATCGCGCCGTAGACGCGCGCCGTCACCGGGTTTCCCTCCGGATTGATCGACTGCACGTCCGCCGCCACACCGATGACCTCGCCCCAGCGCAGCTGCGTCCCGTCCAGCAGCGCCACCCGTCGGCCGATCGGATCGCGCTCGCCGAACCACGCCCGCGCCGCGCTCTGCCCGATCACAAATACCGGCGGCGCGCCCGCCGTGTCGCGCGCCTCGAAGCCCCGCCCCGCCACGAGCCGCGTCCCGAACGTGTCGAAATACCCCGCGCTCACCCGGTTGAAAGTCGCCACCGGCTCCTGCCCCGGCGCCGGCCGCTCGCGTCCGTCCGCCAGGAATTTCCGCACGTCCGGCCAATCGAAAAACGGCGTGAACGCCGACACGTTCGCCGCCGCCACCCCCGGCAACGCCCCGACCCGTTCGAGCAGCTGCCGCTGGAACTGCCCGATCGCCTCCGCATCCGGATACCGCGCCGCCGGCAGCACCACCGTCCCCGCCACCAGTTGCGCCGACTCCCAACCCGCCCGCCGGTTGTTCAAATCGTCCAGCCCGCGGATAAAGAGTCCCGCCCCGGTCAGCAGCACCATCGCGAGCGCAAACTGCCCCACGATCAAGGCCTGCCGGAAGCGCCGTTGCCCCACCCCGCCGATCGCGCCGCGCCCGCCCGATTTCAACGTCGCGTTCAGATCCAGCCGCCAGGCAAACAGCGCCGGCGCCACCGCGAACGCCACCGCCGTGACCAGCGACGCCGCCAGCGCCCACGCCATCACGCGGCCGTCGAGCGCGAAGTGCACCTGGTCGCCGTTGTCGCCCGTCGAGCGCGCCGCCGCCCACGCATGGAACCACTCCGCCACGAGCAGCGCGAACGCCCCGCCCGCCAGCGCCAGCAACAGCGCTTCCGCGATCAGCGGCCGCAGCAGCTGCACCCGCGAGGCGCCCAGCGCGGCCCGCACCGCCAGCTCCCGCGACCGCGCCACCGTCCGCGCCAACAGCAGATTGGCCAGATTCGAACAGGCGATCAGCAGCACGAAGCCCGAGAGCCCGATCAGGAGCGGCAAAATCGCCGAGGAGCCCGATCCGCTCGCCGTCGTTTGCAGCTCCACGCGCCGCCACGTCGTGCCCGCATTCGCTTCCGGATGCTCGCGCGCCGCCCTCGCACCGGCGTCCGCCAGCGCGCCCGCCAGCGCCGTATCCGCCGCTCCCGCGGGCCGCAGGCCGATGACACGCACGCCCGCGGTGCGCCGGTCCGACGCCGCCTCCGCGCCCAGCACGAGCGGACGGAAGAAATCCACCACGCCGAGAAACCGCGAGTCGTTGAACGAGTCCGGCAGCACGCCGACGATCTCGTGCGGCTCGCCGTCGACGCGGATCGTCCGCCCGACCACATCGGCCG
>JBILLY010000665.1:0-3499 GCA_044375835.1 Opitutaceae bacterium | reverse complement strand
GCGCGCGGGCGGGCATGCCGCCGTATTTCTTCGTGCACGCGCTCGACGACCGCGGCGTGCCGCCGGGCAACAGCGAACTCTTTGCGGCCGCGCTGAAGGCGAAAGGCGTTTCGGCGGAGGTGATGCTCGTGGCGACGGGCGGGCACGGTTTCGGCCTCGGCCGCGGGCCCGGCACGCCGTCGGACGGATGGAAGGATGTGTTCCTGGCCTGGCTCAATCGACTCCCGTGAAATCGTCCTCCCATGGTAGCCCGCTTCGGGAGAAGCGGGATGGTGCGATCTCGCGGGTGCTGGCGGTCCCTGCTCTCACGAGCAGGGCTACGCTGCTGGCGTTGATGGTCGTGGCTGTTTTTGCTGCGGCTGTCACCGCGGCGGCCACGCCGATCCGGCCGGTCGCAAACGATTTCGTCGCCGTCGGCGAATCGCCGGATCCGAAAAACATCCCGCTCTACACGCCGAGCATTCTGGCGCTGCCGGACGGACGGTTGGTGGCGGCCTACGAGCGCGGCGGAACGGCTCGGGCGGGCAACGCGGCGTATGCGTTTGTGTTCACGTCGGACGACAAGGGGCGGACGTGGACGCAGCGCGGGGCGCACCGGATGACGCACGCGCGGCTTTTCGCGGCGGGCAAATCGCTCTACTACCTCGGGCAGAAAGGCGACTTGCAGATCGCGCGGTCGGATGATCGCGGCGAGACGTGGAGCCCGCAGGTGGCGCTGACGACGGGGCAGGCGTGGCATCAGTCGGCGTGCAACGTATGGCACGCGAACGGACACGTTTACCTCGTGATGGAGCGCCGCACGAGCACCGAGAACAAGGCCTGGGCGGTGGGCGCGCTGGCGCCGGTGTTGCTGCGCGCGAAGGTCGACGCGGACCTGACCCGGCGGGAGAGCTGGAGCTTTGCGAGCGAGCTGGTGTTTTCCGACCTGATCGCGGGCTACAAACAGAACGAGCCGGCGCTGGAGATGTTCGGCGTGCCGTTCTTCAAGCAGGGGTATCCGGACCGCGCGCCGGTCGCGACGACGCCGAAGCGGCGCACGATGTCGCCGATGGGCTGGCTGGAGACCAACGTGGTGCAGATCACGGATCCGGACCACGTGTGGCACGACCCGAGCGGAAAGACGTTTCACCTCTTCATGCGCGCGCACACGGGCGGCACGGGCTACGCGGCGCTGGCCAAGGTGGTGGAGCAGCCGGACGGTTCGATGCGGACGATGCTGGAGCGCGCGCCGTCGGGGCAGACGATGTTGTTTGTGCCGATGCCGGGCGGGCAGATGCGTTTTCACGTCTGCTACGACGCGAAAACGAAACTCTATTGGCTGCTGAGTTCGCAGGCGACGGACTCGATGACGCGGCCGGACCGGTTGCCGGCGGAGCGCTATGATCTGCCGAACAACGAGCGGCACCGGCTCGTGCTGCATTTCTCGAAGAACATGGTCGATTGGTGTTTCGCGGCGGCGGTGGCGATCACGGACTCGCCGAAGGAGGCGCGGCACTACGCGGCGATGGACATCGACGGCGACGACCTGGTGATCCTCTCGCGCAGCGGCGACGCCCGCGCGAAGAGCGCGCACGACGGGAATTTGATCACCTTCCACCGCGTGAAGGCCTTCCGGGAGCTGGTGTATTGAGGCGAGGTGGCGCGGGGCGGACTGCGTGTTGCGCGCGGGGCAGGCAGGACGTCGGTGCACCGTTCCAAGGGGACGTGCGATCGATGGCGGAGTCGGCGTGATACCGGGTGGGTTTCGCGTCGCGTGGTTGCGGACGAAGGCGGGCGCGTGGCGGCGAGAGTGGTTCCGGGGGGGCGGACTTCGCGCCGATTTCACCCCGGCTTCATGCGGGCATCATCGCGCGGCGGCAGGCTGGCGGGATGAGTCTTCCAGCTGCCGCTGCACTTCAACCGCTACCCGTGGCTACGATTGGTGGGGCCGCACGGATATCCCGGCGCCGCTGGTTGCTGGCCCTGCTCGCGTCTGCGGGCGGCGCGGGAGCCTACGCGCGCTGGATCGAGCCCTACTTCACGGAGACGGTGCACCGTCCGCTCCCGGTGGCGGGCTTGCCGGAAGCGCTGCGCGACGCGCGGATCGTGCAGCTGAGCGACCTGCACATCAGCTGCCGGGTGTCGGAGGCATATCTGCGGGCGGCGTGCGAGCGGGTTGCGGCGTGGCGGCCGGAGATCGTGGTGCACACCGGGGACTTCCTTACGCTCGGGCCGGACACGGAGACGCGTCTGGCGCGGCTGTTTCCGCGGTTGCCGCGCGGTCAGTGGGCGACACTCGGTGTCTTGGGCAACCACGACTACGGCAGCAATTGGCGCGAGCCGCGTTGGGCGGACTTGATCGTGCGGCTGGGCGCGGCATCCGGACTGCGGATACTGCGCAACGAAGTGGCCGACGTGCGGGGCCTGCAGGTGGCCGGTTTGGATGACTTGTGGGCGGGGCGGAGCGATCCGGCGCGCACCCTGCGGGCGCTCGACCCGGCGGCGCCGAGCGTGGTGCTCAGTCACAATCCGGACAGCGTCGACGTCGGCGACTGGCGCGGGTATCGCGGCTGGGTGTTGGCCGGGCACACGCACGGCGGGCAGTGCAAGCCGCCGTTTTTGCCGGCGCCGTTGCTGCCCGTGAAGAATCGGCGCTACCGCGCGGGTGAACTCGCTCTGGCCGACGGTCGCACGCTCTACATCAACCGGGGCCTCGGTTACCTGCATCAGGTGCGCTTCAACGTGCGGCCGGAGATCACGGTGTTCACGCTGGTGCGTGCCCGCGCGGTGTAGCGGCCCATCGGGAACGTGGCGCCCGGTGGATGGATCGGGACGGGGCGATTGCGCGTGGTTTGCCGCCGGGAAAAAACGGAGGCCGCCTACTGATAGCGGGGCGAAGGCCCTTTTTGTGATGCGCGGGAGGGTGCTCCGGGTAGGGGGCATTGGAGCCCGTCGCGTGAGAACGGGAGCGTTGGTGCATCAATCTCTCATCGGGTCCCTGCTCTCAGCACAGTGTGTGAAAACTCCCGCCGTGACGGGTGACGACGGAAAGACGGGCGGAAGAGAGTTTCACGGGGCCAGAGCGGACGGGGCACGCCGGCGGAAAACCGGGTGCGCGGGGCGCGCGGCCGGCGGGGCTGCGCGCCCCGCGATCAGGTCGGGCGGTTGCGCGGCCGTGCAGCGGCGTTTCGCGCGGTTGAGGGCTTTGAACGTCGCGCCGTCGATCGCCACCAACTCCGCGCCGAACAGATCGAGTTCGCGGCAGATCAGGGTGAACTCGCGGAGCACGGCTTTGACGCGCGCGCGGTGTTCGCGGCGAAACGCGGCGATCATTCGGTGGTCCGGCCGCAGGTTCTCGGTCAGCCAGATCACTTCGGGATCGCGCGGGCTCTCCGCTTCCAGCCGCCGGCCGGAGCGGATGCGCTGCGGGTGGCCGTAGAGGTAGAGCTTCAGCAGCACCGCCGGGTGCTACCCGGGCCGGCCCGGCGCCGCGAGGTCGAGTGGCTCCACAAACCCGTCG
>JBILLY010000664.1:0-3501 GCA_044375835.1 Opitutaceae bacterium | reverse complement strand
AGCCCCGCCTCTCCGGCCCGCGCCGCTTCCACCGCGGCATTCAACGCCAGAATGTTGGTCTGAAAAGCGATCTCATCGATCGTCTTCAGGATCTTCGTCACCTCCACGCTGGCCGACTCGATCGACCGCATCGACTGCGCGAGCGCCGCCATTTTGGTCGCCCCGACATCGGCCGCACCCAGGGCCCGGGCCGCAGCCGCATGGGCCAGGTCGGCCGAGGCTGAGTTGCCCTTCGTCGTCGAAGATATCTCCTCCATCGACGCGCTCGTCTCTTCGATCGAGGCCGCCTGTTCGGACGAAAGTTTGGCCAATTGATGGCTGGCATCCAACACCTGCGCGGCGGAGTGCCCGGTATCGTCGGCGCTCGCGGTCAACGCGGCGGCGGCCTCTTCGATCGGTCGGCTGATCGCCCGCGCCGATCGCCAGCTCATGAAACCGGCCGCGACCACGATCACCGCTCCGCCCACCGCCAGCCAGCGGGCGACGGTGACGCCCAGTTCGACGGTGCGGGAGAGCAAACTGCCGAAATCCTCGACCTGCTCCTCCACAAACGACTCGAACCCTTCCCTCAGCCGGTCGCCGATGTCGTCGACATCGGACATCAGCTTGGTGCCTTCGGCGGTGCCTTTCGCGATATAGGCGGACGTCATGCGCTGTCCCGCCGTAACCAAGGCGTCGATGTCGGCGTCCATTTTGTCCAGTTGGGCCAGCCGTTCCGAATCTCCGCTGGCGCGGAAATGCTCCCGGAAACGCTCCACGTTGGCGCGGAAAGCATCCCTAAGTTTGCTGGAAAAATTGAAGACATCTTTGACCTCCGCTTTCTCCCGCGTCGCGGACAGCGCCGTGAGGATACCCTGGATTTCCCGCACCTGAAGCTGCATTTGCCGGGCAAGGTCCGCGAGCGCCGCCGTGCGGGCGGCGCGCTGCATGACGGCGCGATTGTTGAAAGCGGACCATTGACTGAACCCAATGGAAGCCACCAACGCCATCAGGGGCAGGGCGCTGATCAGAAACAAACGGCTGCGGAGTCTCATAGGAAAAGCGGAAATCGGTCCTGTCCGGCCCCGACCGGGAACGACCGGGCGGACCGACCGCGCGACGCGCACCGTCCGGCCGAGGGGCGGCTCGAGCCGAATGAGGGTGGATTGCCGGTGGCGCGGGACATCATGGAAAATCCGGTTGGTGGACCATGGGGAAATCGGCACGGCGGCCGCATTCTGGCGGCAGTTTCGGTTGGGAAGTTCCACGCAGTCGCCGGGCGACGCCTACGCAAACCCACCGGACCACCCCGGATCCGTGGCACCCGTCGACCGGCTCCGCGGAGCGCCGCCCCGCGCCCGGGCGCGGGCAAGCGACCGCCGCCTCCACCCCGCCACGGGCGCGCGGGCGGCCCTCACCCCGCCGCCTCGGCCAAGGGCAGCACCACGGAAAACCTCGAGCCGAGACCCACCGCGCTCTCCACCTCGATGCGGCCGCCGTGCAGCCGCACCAGCCGGTCGGCGAGCGCCAGCCCCAGCCCGGCGCCCTCGTAGCGGCGCACGGTGCGGCCGTCGACCTGCACGAAAGGCTGGAAAAGTTTCGGCCGGTCGGCGTCGGCGATCCCGATGCCGCGATCCCAGACTTCGAGGCGGACCTGCCCCGCCCCGGCGCGGACCGCGAGGCCGAACTCTCCGCCCGCCGCCGTGAACTTGGACGCGTTGTCGAGCAGGTTGCCGAGCACCGCCACGAGCCGGCGCCGGTCGCCGCGCACCTTCAGGCCCGCCGCCGCCGCGGTGTCGACGCGGAGCAATTGCCGGCGCTTTTCGGCCGCCGGCTGCGCGCGCTGCAGGGCCACCGAGCAAATCTCCTGCACGGCGCAGTCCTCCCGGTCCAGCGCTTGGTTCTCCGCGCCGAGCTGCACGAAATCGAGGATGTTGTTGAGCAGGTGCAGCAGCCGGTCGCCGCTTTGCTGCACCAGACCGAGAAAGCGCGCCTGTTTTTCGTTCAGCGGCCCGCAGCTCTGGTCGAGCAAGGTCTCGGTCAACCCGAGGATGCCGGCGAGCGGGGTGCGCAATTCGTGGCGCATGCTGGCGAGGAAGGCATCCTTGGTGCGCGCCGCCGCCTCGAGCGCCGTCGTCTGGGCGGTCAGGCGCGCGGTCAGTTTCCGCAGGTCCTCCGCCACCGTCTTCTGGATCTGCACGAGCTGCAGCAGCTCCAGCGTGGGATCGAAGGCAGCGAAGTCGTTCAGCGTGAGGCCGAGCCGGCGCAGTTCGTCCGGCTCCGAGATCCACGGCGAGCCGACGAACATGAGATTGCCGCCCACCGGCTCGAACTGCCCGCGCAGCAGCACGCCGCCGTCGCGCAGGATCAGGGTGAAGAGCCGTCCCTGGTGCCCCCGCAGTTCGGCGAAGGTGAACTCGCGGTCCGGACGCTTGGGCGCGAAGACCTCGTAGAACGGCGCGCCGACCGCCGCCGTGCCGGACAATTTGCGCAACGAACGGCCGGCATCGAGCAGCAGCAGCGGGCCGCCGAGCACGAAGAAAAAGGGAAACACCTGCTCGACCGTCGCTCGGGAGGCCTCGACATAGTCGGAGCCCGGCACCGCCGGCGGCTCACCACTCGACGAGGAAGACGTCATGGTCGGCTCCGGCCGCCTTGGCGGCCGTCAGGGTCGCCCGCACCGGGGTGTCGAACATCTTGCCCAGTCCGCTGATCAGACCCGCCACGAAGGGCGTCAGCCCGTCGCGATGCGAGAGGTAGTGCAGGCACAGCGAGCGCTCCGTGCGGTCGGTCACCTCGAAGCGCGGCGGCGCGAGCTTCGGGTAGAGCAGCGCCACCCGGTCGTGAAACAGCGGCAGATTGCCGATGAACTCGCCCAGCGAGGTGCCGCCCGCGTTCATCAGGTGCCCGTAGCCCTTCCGGGCGGTGTTGAGCACCCAGTGCTCGCCGAAGGCGTGCAGAATCTTGTCCGCCGGGAGCGCGAGCACCTCGCTCGCCGCGCCGACGAGCCGGTAGGTGATCTCGTCGGGGTATCCTTCGGTGGAAATGAAGATCGGGTCGGTCACGCCGGCGCGGCGCTTGATCTCGAGCCACGTCGCCTCGCCATGGGCGGCGGTGACCATCTCTTCTACGGCTTTGTTGACCATTCCATACATGGCGGGAAACGGGTTGGGACGGGTTAGTTGGGAGAGAACGGCTCGCCGCGGATCGCGGCGAGGAGCAATTTGCGGTTGATCGGCTTTTCCACGAAGTCGTCGAAACCGGCGTCGCGGCAACGCGGCCACGCCTGCTCGCGACCGTAGGCGGAAAACGCGATCACGCGGCACGTGCGCGCGGCGTCGCCCGCCGCGCCGGCCCGCACGCGCTGCACGACGGTGTAGCCGTCCATGTCCGGCATCTCGAGGTCGATCAGGGCGGCGTCGAAACGCTCCCGCCGGAGCGCGTCGACCGCAGCCTCGCCGCCGTCGACCACCTCGACGTGCGCGCAGTGGATTTCGAGGATGCTGCGCAGCACTTCCTGGT
>JBILLY010000663.1:0-3502 GCA_044375835.1 Opitutaceae bacterium | reverse complement strand
GGGGGCCGGGGCCGTCGCCGTCGAGGTCGGGGCGGCGGTGGCGGGGGGCGTCGGGGCCGGAGAGTTTTTGCCCGCGGATTTTTTCCTGGAGCTGCATGAGCCCGTGGAGGAGGGCCTCGGGGCGGGGCGGGCAGCCGGGGATGTAGATGTCGACGGGGATGAAGCGGTCGATGCCCTTGAGGACGTTGTAGCCCTGCTTGAAGGGGCCGCCGGAAATGGCGCAGGCGCCCATGGCGATGCAGTATTTCGGCTCGGGCATTTGGTTCCAGAGGCGGACGACCTGCGGGGCCATCTTCTTGGTGACGGTGCCGGAGACGATGATGAGATCGGCTTGGCGCGGAGAGGGGCGGAAGACCTCGGAGCCGAAGCGGGCGATGTCGAACTTGGCCATCGAGGCGGCGATCATCTCGATGGCGCAGCAGGCGAGGCCGAAGTTGAGGGGCCAGACGGAGTTGGAGCGGCCCCAGTTGTAGAGTTCCTCCATGCTGGTGAGGAGGACGCCCTGGCGGCGGAGTTCGGCGCGCTCGGCGTCGGAGATCGCGGGCGGGCCGCCGGCGGGGGCGGCCGGGGCGGGAGCAGCGGCGGAGGCGGGGACGTCGCTCATGTTATTTCCATTCGAGGTGGCCGCGGTGCCAGGCCCAGACGAGGCCCTCGGCGAGGAGGAGAACAAAGACCAGCATCGCGACGAGCGCGCCGACGGGGAGATCGGTGAAGGCGACGGCGAAGGGGAGGAGGAAGAGGACCTCGACGTCGAAGATCAGGAAGAGAATCGCGTAGAGGTAGTAGTGGGCCTTGAACTGGATCCAGGAGTCGGAGGTGGAGGCGACGCCGCACTCGTAGACGTCGCCCTTGGTGGCGCTGGGCTTGGCCGGCTGGAAGAAGCGGAACCAGAGTTGCGCGACGCCGAGAAACACGAGCGGGATCGCCACCGCCACGGCGGCGAAGAGAGCGAGGAACGCGTAAGGGTGAGAGTTCATCGGCGGCGCGGGAAAGAATCCGGTGGGAGGGGATGCGCTCAACTCTCAATCACTTCCGGATTTTGGCCAAGAACACGCATGAATTGCGTGGCCTGGAGCGGCCAAGAAATGCGGCGGCGCCGAGGGGAGAGCGCGGTGGGGTGCGACGAGAGATAGAACCGCGAGGGCAAACTTCAATGCGCGCACGGGCGGGCGCAGTGCTATCGCGCCGAACTTATCGTGCGCGTGCGCCGGAGCACGGGGAACTTATCGGGGCCCGCCGGGGCGGACGTGGCGCCGCGCGACGAGTGGTGGCGCGGGGAGCGGCGCTTCAGCGACCTGACCCGGGCGGTGGCGAGGCGGGCGGGGCGTCCGAGACGGACTCGACGGGCACGCCGCGCGCGCAGTGCGGGCACTGTTCCGGCAGCCAGAGGCGGTAGTCGGGCGCGGCGAGAAATTCGAGGGCGAGGCCGTGGCGGGCGGCGAAGTCCGCGGCGCCGCCGCCGAAGACAAAGAGCGCGCCGACCACCACGGGCACGGCGCCGGCCGCGACGAGGCTGGCGTGAGAGCCGCGGATGGCGGAGCCGGCGCTGATGGCATCGTCGACAAGCGCGACGCGGCGACCGGCGAGACGCGCGCGATCGGCGGCGCGGACCTCGTAGCGGACGGGAAACAAGCGGGGGGCGCCGGGCGCGACGGAGGCGGGCGGCGCGGGCGCCGGCGGCGGGGCGATGCGGTCGGTGGCGACGGCGGGAAGGCCGAGCAGCGGGGCAAGCGCCTCGGCGAGGCGGGCGCCGCCGGTTTCGGGGCCGCAGATCACGTCGGGGCGATGCGGGGCGAGGCGGCGGGCGAAGTCGGCGAGGAAGGGCGCGAGTTGCGCGCGGCGGGCGAGGACGGCGTCGAGGTCATACCACGTTTCGCTGTGGTAGCCGGATTCCATGCGGAAGTGGCCGCGGCGGCCGGCGAGGAGGGCAAGAAGAGTGGACTGCATCCGAAAAGTGGAGACGACAAGTTGCCTGAGGCGAGGGAGGTCGGGGGCGGGTGCCGGTGGCGGACGCCGGTGGATGCGGCGTGACGCAGGCGGGGTGGCGCGCAGGCGGGGTGGCGCGAAGGGGGTCGGAGAGAAAAGTGGCGGGTTGGAGCGCGTGATGGGGCGACGTTTGCGGGCAAGGGTCGAAGACGTGAGCCGCCGATCTACGCGGATTGTTGGCGGTGGCGGCGGCGGTTCACGGGTGTGTGCTCCGCCAGATCGGCGGAGCGGGGCGGCGAGAACGCGGAGTCGGAGCGCGCGTGCGGAGCAGGGCCGAGGGGCGACGACGAGGGTGACGGGCGTGATGTGCGCGACGGCTCACCGGGACGGTTCGCCCTACCTGGCTGCCGGGCGGTGGAGCGTGGGCCGCGGCGGCGAGGCGTTACTCGGCGGATTTCTTTTTCTTCCCGGCAGGCGCGGCGGGCGCGGGCGCCGGGGCGGGTTTGCGGGGGATCTTCTCGTCGCGCATGGCGGCCTGATAGACGAAGGCGGCCATGATGACGGAGGCCTGCTTGAGGTCGTCGGCGATCACGCGGTCGGCGACGTCCATGTTGCCGTGGTGGGTGCGCGTATTGTATTCGAGATCGTCCTGGATGAACTGGAAGGCGGGGAGGCCGATCTGGTCGAAGGGCAGGTGGTCGGTGCCGCCGGTGTTGGCGAGCGAGACGGTTTCGGCGCCGAGGTCGCGGAAGGGGCGGAGCCAGGCGCGGAAGAGGGGGCGGGCGGCTTCGTTGTTCTGCAGGTAGATGCCGCGGATTTTGCCGCCGCCGTTGTCGAGGTTGAAGTAGGCGGAGAGTTTTTCGTAGCCGGGGAGTTTGGTGATGTCGGCGGTGGGGGCGAAGCGGGTGGTGGTCTGCGGATCGGTGTCGCCGGAGCCGGCGGGCGCGGCGGCGCGCGGGGCGCCGAAGTGGGCGGCGACGTAGCCCTTGGAGCCGAAGATGCCCTGCTCCTCGCCGCTCCAGAGGGCGACGCGGACGGTGCGGCGCGGCTTGAGGTCGAGGACGCGGAGGAGGCGGACGGCCTCCATGACGACGGCGCAGCCGGCGGCGTTGTCGGTGGCGCCGGTGCCGCTGTGCCAGGAGTCGAGGTGGGCGCCGAGCATGACGATCTCGTCGGCGAGGTCGGTGCCGGGGATCTCGGCGACGACGTTGTAGGCGGCGAGGTCGGCGGTGTGGTAGTCGGTCTTGAGTTCGACGGCGGCGCGGAGGGCGTCGCCGGCCTGGGCGAGGCGGACGAGGCGGTTGAAATGTTCGGCGGCGAGCACGACCTGCGGGATGATGGGCGGGGCGTCGGTTTTCCAGGGCTGGACGTTGCGAAGGGGCGGCGTGACGGCGGACGAGGCGTTGTCGGATTTGGCGGGAGTCTTGGTGTCGGCGGCGGGATCGCGGGGCGGGTAGACGGTGGCGGCGGAGACGAAGAGATTGCCGGCCTCGCCGAGGCGGCTGGGCTGCAGGAGAAGGGCGACGCCCTCTTCGGAGAAAAACTGGTAGCGGCGCGGCGTGAGCGCGGCGGCGGC
>JBILLY010000661.1:0-3503 GCA_044375835.1 Opitutaceae bacterium | reverse complement strand
GATCTCGGGTCGTAGTCCTTTAAAGGCCACGTCGAGGGAAGCCGGATGTTGTTGTAGAGCAATTCGCCCGCAGGTTCGGCGCCGTCCAGCGGCGCCAAGATGGCAAGTAAAACGCCGATGCGCTGCGCGATGAAATGAGTCATAGTCATAGGTGAGCTGACGGGGGATCAGAGCTTGAGTTCGTAGCGGAACATGTAGGCGCGAGCATTGTTGAGGCGGCCCGAAGGCCCTCACCACATCATGGTCGCCTGATTCCGAACTTGTCCAACAATGGTACCGGAACTTTGAGCGTTAACGGCGGAGGCGGCAGTGGGCCAGCCGGCGAAGAGGGCCAAAATAGTAAGTTTCTTCACGGGAGGGGATTCGTTGTGCTGGGGTTGATTGGTTTTGGGTGAGTCGGTCGGCGGCTTGGGTTGAATTGCGAGATACCGGAGCTTGCGGGCTTTGGGCAGGGAGGGGTTAAGGAGACCGATAGAAAGCCGGATTTTCAGCGGACGGGATTTAGCGCGTTCAAGGCGGTCGATAACGCGATATGTAATGGAGTTTTCATGGGGTGATCGGACGGGTAATGGAGAGACGGGGTAGGATCGTTCCTTCTGCGTGCATGTGAAGTTGGGGGGGGGGCGCGTCGGGCGAAAGTCGCGGGTTACGTAAATCGTTACGTAAGGGTGACTGCGTGCTCACGATCTTCACTCATTCGCGCTGGAGTGGCTTCCTTCGGTGTTAAGCAGGGCTCGAAGGCCACCCATAGTAGTCGGCCGCGATCTGGCGCCGCTCGCGAGCTACGCCGTAGTAGCCGTCACCGCCATTGGCGCCGTCGAACCACACCTCGAAGATCGGACCATACCTCACGGACAACTGATAGCGCCCAGGAGGCAGCGACAGGGAGTAACTGCCACGGGTGTCCGTCAGCGTGCTGATGTTGACGCCCTCCACTGCCACGTATGCCTGACTTAGGACCATCATGGTCGCCTGATTCCGAACTTGTCCAACAATGGTACCGGAACTTTGGGCGTTAACGGCGGAGGCGGCAGTGAGCCAGCCGGCGAAGAGGCCTAAAATAGTAAGTTTCTTCACGGGAGGAGATTCGTTGTGCTGGGGTTGATTGGTTTTGGGTGAGTCGGGCGGCGGCTTGGGTTGAATTGCGAGATACTGGAGCTTGCGGGATTTGGGTAGGGAGGGGTTAAGTCGGGAACGCTGGCCTGGGGCCAAGTGGCACAACGAGCTACCGTGCGCTGTTGCTTCTCTCCGACCAGAGTGTAGGGCCGCAAACCTGCCGACGTGTTATGCTAACAGCCATCGGCGACGGGCCCCTCAGTTTCCCACGTGGAGACGCTGGGAGCCCGGACCGTCCCAGACGGCGGCGACGACGCCCAGTTCGGCTACACGCGCTACGGCGACGTTGTCCGCAAACCGACCCGCAACGAGGTCGGTGAAGGGGATCGATAGTGGGCCAGTCGACCGGCGGGTGGTTGGAGACAAGAGGCTTTACGCCGCGAAGAATCGAAACGAGCCCCGTTCTGTGTCTTCGCGGCGTGAAGCGAATGGCGCCATGATAAGGCGGTTTTCCCGGTGGCAACGGCATCCTGCCGCTGGTTTCCCAGAGTGAACAGAGCCCGGACGGCTCTGCCACATTGGCCTTATCTTGGCGCCATTGCGGCGTGACGCCGCTCCTGCACCTCGAGCCGGGTTTACCTGCAACCGTGCAATTTCCGGATTAGAACCTCGCCGAACCGTTCCAGCGGGGGACTGTTATCTTAACAGCGGGATATCTTTGCACTTCCGGCCGGCGGCACTTTCGCTTCTGCCAATAATTCCCCGCACCCGCTTCGCGTGGATTTTCGCTCCCCCTCAAGGACTTTCACCCATGCCCGCCCTCCTCCGACTCCTCGCGCTCTCCCTCCTCCTCGCCGCCCCCCTCGCGGCCGCCCCGACCGCCGCCGAATCCGCCGTGCTCGCCGCCGAGCAGGCCCGCGTGACTGCGTTAATCAAAGACGATTTCGCCGCGCTCGAACGCATCCTCGCTGACGAACTCACCTATACCCACTCCAACGCCTCGGTCGACACCAAGGCGCAGTTTCTCTCCTCCCTGCGCTCCGGACGGCTCAAATACAAGTCGCTCGAGCACTCGGACCAGCGCGTGCGCGTTTACGGCGAGGCTGCAATCCTCACGGGCCGCACCAAAGTGTTTTCCGTGTTCGAAGGTCAGGAGATGCGACCCACGTTGCGCTTCACGATCGTCTACGTGAACAAGGCCGGTCGCTGGCAGATGGCCGCCTGGCATTCGGCGCGCGTGCCCTGACGGGTCGGCCGGCTCGAACACTCCGCGCCACCTCGTCGCCGCTCATGTCTGCCTCGTACGGTCCGACCAGCCTCGCCGCCGTCGCCGCCGCTGCGCGGGTGTCGGCGATGACGGTCTCGCGGGTCCTGCGCAATTCGCCCCAGGTTTCCGCCGCCACCCGCGCCCGCGTGCACCGCGCGGCCCGCAAGCTCGGCTACCAGCCCAACCCGCAAATTGCCCGCCTGATGGAAATGGTCCGCGGCGCCAAGGCCCGCTGCGTCCGCGCCACGCTCGGCGTCATCCGCGACGATATTCCCGATGACGAGTTGCACGACCGCGCCTACCAATATGTTGCCATCGCCGACATCTGCGCCCGTGCCGCGCAGCATGGCTACCAGGCCGAGGAGTTCTTCCTTGGGCGCAACGGCCTGACGCCCGCTCGGCTGGGCGGCATTCTTCAGGCTCGGGGCATCGAAGGCATCATCGTCTCCCCGCAATCCTCCCGCATCATCGGCACGCAACTCGACTATTCGCCCTTCGCCGCCGCCACCTTCGGCTACGGGCTGCCCTCCCCCGCCTTGCACCGGGCCAGCACCAACATGACGCAGGGCATCCTCCAGGCCGCCCTCGAACTCGAATCTCGCGGCTACGGGCGCATCGGCATCGCGATCACGCAGTGGATCGACGACCGCGCGGACCACACCTACTCGGGCGCACTCCTGCATTACCAGCAGGGCATCCCCGCGTCCCGCCGCGTGCCGCTCCTGCTTTTTCCCGACAACAAGATCGCCCGTGACGCCGACGCCTTCTGCCGCTGGTTCCGTCGCCATCGCCCGGATGTCGTGATCTCTTTCGACACCTACGTGCCCGACTGGATCGGGCAGCGCCTCGGGTTACGCATCCCCGAGGACGTCGGCCTTGTGGTCCATGACTGGACGGAGCGGATGACGGGCTTCGCCGGCATCCACCATCGCCGCGCGCACGTGGCCGCCGCCGCCGTCGACCTCGTGGCCACGCAACTCATGCACCATGAGCACGGTATCCCCGAAGTGCCGCGCCAGATCCTCATCCCACCCGCTTGGATTGACGGCCTGAGCCTCCGTCCCCGTACTAAAAGGGAATGAACCTATGAGACAACCATAGCGAGACGCGGGCCATATGCCAAATCGCGCAGCTTGTTGGGGGAGGAATCGTCACTGGTCAGCTTCTCGGCTACAGACCC
>JBILLY010000662.1:0-3503 GCA_044375835.1 Opitutaceae bacterium | reverse complement strand
CCCCTACGACCCGCCGCCCGAGATGCGCCGCGTCGACACCGCGCCCACGTGGCCGCCGCGCCTGCGGGCCCGCCCCGCGGCCGAGACCGCCGCCTGGGTCCTCGCCGCAGTCGGCGCGCGCCCCTGGGACCGCGACGCCGTCGACCGCCGCCTCGTCGCCGAAGCGCGCACCGGCCGCGGCCGCATCATCGACTTCGAAGCCGAAGCCCCCGCCTCGCCCTGACCCGCCACCTCCGCACCTCCGCACCTCCGCACCTTCCCACCTTCGCACTTTCACACCTTCGCACGTTCCCACTCCGCCGTCGCCCTGTCCGCCGCCCCACCCAACCCCCGCCAATGCCCACTCTGCCGCTTCCCCTTTCTCGTCCGCTGCTCGCGTTGGGCCTCGTCCTCGCCGCCGCCGCCCCGGACTCGCGCGGTCAAACCGCCGCGCCCTCCGCCGCCACCCGCACCGCCGAGGAAGCCGTCGTGCTTTCGCCCTTCGAGGTCTCCACCGGCCGCGACGTCGGCTACCTCGCCACCAACTCCCTCGCCGGCTCCCGCCTCAACGCCTCGCTCAAGGACACGCCCGCCGCCATCGACGTGTTCACGAAGGAATTCCTCGCCGACATCGGCGCCACCAACCTCGAGCAGGCGATGGCCTACGCCAACAACAGCCAGGTCGACGACGGCGACACCCTCCGCGTCAACAACGGCATCACCCAGACCGCCGCCGGCAACGCCTTCAATTTCCGCTCCCGCGGCATCCTCGGCAACAGCACCCGCAACTACTTCGAGACCCGCCTCGGCGGCGACTTCTACAACACCGAGCGCCTCGACGATTCCCGCGGGCCCAACTCCGTCCTCTTCGGCATCGGCTCCGCCGGCGGCATCATCAACAACTCCCCCAAGCGCGCCCAGTTCGGCCCGCGCTTCGTCGAGACCCAGCTCCAGACCGGCACCGCCGACCAAGGCCGCGCCTCGCTCGACCTCAACCTTCCCCTCGTCCCGCGCGTCTTCGCCGCCCGCGTCAACGCCCTCTACGATCACAAGGGCAGCTGGCGCGAGTATCTCGCCTCCACCCGCCGCGCCGGCACCCTCGCGCTCACCTACCGGCCTTTCGCGCGCACCGAGGTGCGCCTCGACGCCGAAAAGGGCACGGTCCGCGGCACCCTCGGCCGCAACTACCCCGCGCTCGATGGCCTCAGCCGCTGGTGGAACAACGGCAGCCAAGTCGTCGCCACCACGTCCACCGCCGCGCTCACCGCCGCCCAGACCGCCGCCGGCCTCACCCGCCCCCTCACCGCCAACCGCCTCGTCTACGTCGAAAACCAGCATTTCGTCCTCAACGCCAACCAAGCCTGGTCCACCGCCATCGACACCCCGTGGGCCCCCGCGATTCTCAACGATCCCGCCCGCGTGCCCTACGCCGCCAACGCCGCCGGCCCCGGCGGCCGCACGTTCCACGATTTCGACCACCTCACGCTCCTCGCCGAACACCGCTTCACCCCCGCGCTCGTCGGCGAACTCGGCTACTACCGCGAAAACGGCACCTGGCTCAACTACGACGTCGGCGGCGACAACGTCACCCTCCGCGGCGACCCCAACGGCCTCCTCCGCAACCCCGCCTTTTTCCAGGCCCTCTCCGGCTTCACTCCCGCCCGCGACGCCGCCGGCAATCTCGTCAACCCCAATGCCGGCGCCGCCTACCTCGAGACCCTCTGGCTCCGCCGCTACGGCCGCACCGCTGCCGACAACCTCCGCGGCACCCTCGCCTACGAGATGGATGCCGGCCGCTGGGGCCTCCACCGCATGGCCGGCATGGCCCAGCACCAGATCGAGGATTCGCTCTCCTACACCGAGCGCGAGGTCTGGCTCGGCGCCCCGTTCAACAACGAGCCCACCAACGACAACAACGGCGTCTGGCGCCGCGCCTACCTCACCCTCGGCCGCGCCGACACCCAGCGCCTCCCCGATCCGCTCAACCCCGGCCCGCTCTCCGTCGCCGTCCCCGGCCGCCCCGCCCCGCTCACCAACACCTGGGTCCAGAACGGCGGCACCAAGAGCCGGCGCACGATCACCAGCGGCATGGTGGCCGTCCAATCCTCGTTCTGGTCCCGCCGCCTCGTCGCCACCTTCGGCTACCGTCGCGACGAGCTCGAGCAGTCCCGCCTCGTCCCCGTCCGCGACACCTCCGGCCCCTGGGCCGGCACCGCCGGTATCCAGGTTTTCGATGCCTCCTCCCCCCGCACCGTCTACGATTTCTCCGGCAGCACCGCCACCGCCGGCCTCGTCTTCCACCCGCGGCCCTGGCTCTCCGTCTTCGCCAACCGCTCCAAAAATCTCGGCCTGCCCGATTTCTCCCAGCGCGTCGGCGCCGACGGCGGCGTCCCGCCCGCCCCCAAGGGCAGCGGCTTCGACACCGGCCTGATGTTCAGCCTCCGCGACGACCGCATCGTCGCCCGCGTCGGCTACTTCACCACCGAGGTCACCGATCAGGTCGGCTCCATGGGCGTCAACAACGCCTTCGGCCCGCGCTACGACCAGATCCTCTCCATCCTCGACGACCCCAACGGCGACGGCCGCACCACCGACCGCCTCTACACCGCCGCGCAGCTGGCCCGCTACTCCGAGCTGCGGCCCACCGCCCGCGCCAACGCCGACTCCCTCGACAACGCCAACCGCGGCCTCGAGTTCCGCGTCACCGCCAACGTCGGCGACAGCCTCCGCTTCATCGTCAACTACTCCTACAACCTCCAGGAACGCGCCAACGTCTACAAACGCACCACGCTGCTCTTCGACCAACTCGACGCCTTCATCGCCGACCTCGTCCGCGCCAACCCCGGCGTCGATGTCCTCGGCGCCCGCGGCACCCAGGGCACCACCGTCGCCGACCTCGTCGCGGTCAACCGCTCCGACCTCGACGGCCGCCGCCTCGACTTCGAGGGCGCCTACGGCAACCGCAAGCACAAGGCCAATTTCTTCGCCAACTACACCTTCAAGGACTCCGTCTTCCGCGGCTGGTCCGCCGGCTTCGGCGGGCGCTACCTGAGTCCCATCGTCGCCGGTCGCGTCTCCACCCAACCCGGCCTCCCGCCCCAGGGCTCCGGCTCCAACACCGGCGTCGGCTTCAACGGCCCCGTCGTCTACGGCGACGACACCCTCCGCTTCGACGCGATGCTGCGCTACCAGCACCGCGGCGCCGTCTTCGGCCGCAGCGTCCGCGCCAGCTTCCAGCTCAACGTCCGCAATCTCCTCGACGCGCACGACATCGAGGTCCGCCGTCACAAAACCGACGGCCTCACCCTCGACCGCTTCAGCCTCACCGATCCGCGCGAGCTCACGCTCTCCACCACCCTGCGCTTCTGAACCCGACGCGCCGCCCGTCACTGCCCCCGTCCGGGGAAATGCCGCGCCCCGGACTCGACGCCGCCCCTCCCGCCCGCGAATCTCCCCGCCGCCGCGTCGCTCTTCGGCCGCCCCCTCCCGCCCGAAAATCGCCGCGCCGCCTCGCCCCCGCCCTC
>JBILLY010000660.1:0-3508 GCA_044375835.1 Opitutaceae bacterium | reverse complement strand
TCGCGAAGCGCGCGTAGGGTGCGGGCGGCGACGCCGCGCCATGCGCGCGGCCGGAGGGCGCGGTAGGCGCGCGGCGCGGACGGATCGCGGCGAGCGGGGCCGACGCGACCGCGCGGCGCGGGGTGACCGATCAGGTGCGGCGCGGGCCGAGCACCTTGAGCAGGGCGGCGGACGCGGCGGCGCAGGCGGGATCGTTGTCGAGGGCGTTGAGCGCGGCGTTGAACGGCTCCGGGCGGATGGGGCCGTCATAGTCCAGCGCGACGAGGGCGGCGACGAAGGGCGCGGCGTCGATGACACCGGTGGCGCCCGGGAGCTCGCGGCTGTTGTCTTTCTGGAGTTCGCGCGCGAGGCTGACGGGGGCGTCGTTGAGGTCGACGGAGACGACGTCGGCGGCGGTGAGCGCGGCGAGGTCGGCGGCGGTGTCGCGGGCGGTCCACCAGTGCCAGGTGTCGAGGACGAGACCGACGTTGCCGGTGCCGATCTCGGCGATAAGTTCGCGGGTCTCGGCGAGGGTGTGGACGAACGGGTAGCGCTGGCCGACGAGGAGGAGCTGGGTGCCGACGTATTCGAGGCCGAGGCGGAGGCCGTGGTCGCGGAGGATCGTCGCGACCTCGCGGAGGCGGGCGGCGTGCCGGGTGAAATTGGCGCGGTAGGTGAGTTCGGCGTGGCTCGGGGCGAGCCAGGTGCCGATGCGGGTGGCGCCGGCGCGTTGGAGGCCGGCGGCGAAGGCGGGGAGCTTGGCGAGGCCGGCGCGGAAGGTGGCGTCGTCCTTGCGGAAATCGACGGGCAAGCCGGTGGCGGACCAGACGAGGTTCTTGGCGCGGAGGTCGGCCTGCAGGGCGGCGAGGGCGTCGGGGGAGAGGTCGGCGAGTTCGTCGCCGCGGGGCTCGACGGCTTCGAAGCGGTGGCGGTGGGCGAGGTCGACGAGTTCGCGTTGTGATTTCACGGATACGCCGATGCTGCCCGGGGTGAGCGCGATGCGGGAACGGCGGAGAGGGGCCGCGGCCGGGGCGGCGGCGAGCGGGCGAGGGAGGGTGGCGGCCGCCGCGGAGGCGAGCGAAACGGCGGCGGTGCGGGCGAAGTGGCGACGAGTCATTGGGGGGGGCGGGGGTGGGGATTATTTTTTGGCCGGGACGGGGGCGGAGGCGGGGACGACAAAACCGGGCGGGACGAGGTAGCCGCGGTGGGTGGGGTCGCGCGGATCGTCGGGCGGGCGGGGATGATCGCGCCAGAGCCAGCGCAGCATCTCGGGGAGCATCGCGCCGCCCTGCTTGTTGGAGTGGGTGCCGATGCCCCAGACGTAGTTCACGTCGTAGCCCTTCTCGGTGAGCGCGGCGACCATGCGGCGGTTCTGCGCGAACCAGTCGCGTTCGGGGTTGTAGGCGGCGGCGTCGCCGGTGCCGCGGACGCCGCGGTTGTCGCCGGCGCCGTCCTGGAGGAAGATGCGGATGGGTTTTCGGTCGGTTTGGCGGATGAGGTCGGGGTAGACGTGACCGCCGCGGAGGTTGACGAAGCTGCCGATGGTGCTGAGGACCTTGTGGAACTGGTCGGGGCGATGCCACGCGACGGTGAAGGCGGCGATGGCGCCGGAGCTGGCGCCGCCGATGCCGCGATCCTCGGGGCGGTCGGAGATGCGGTAGGTTTTTTTCAGGACGGGCAGGAGTTCGTCGACGATCACGCGGGCATATTTGTCGTCGAGGGCGTTGTATTCCTGCGGGCGGTTGGACGAGCGGTCGCCCCAGTCGGAGGCGCTGGCGACGGGTTGGTCGGGCTTGCGGCCGGGGTTGATGAAGACGGCGAGGGTGACGGGAATCTCGCGGCGGTGGATGAGGTTGTCGAAAACGACGGGCACGCGGTAGTCGCCGGCGGGACGGAGCCAGGCTTGGCCGTCCTGGAAAATCATCAGCGCAGCGGGGACGGCGGGGTCGTATTGAGCGGGGACATACACGCAGTAGTCGTGCAAGGTGCCGGGGTAGGCTTCGCTGGGGAGCCGGGCCCAGTCGGTGACTTTGCCCTGCGGGACGCCGGGCTGGACGTGGGAATCGGGGCCGAGGCGATAGTGGTCGTCGGTCGGGGCGGCGACGGTGACGGCAACGGGGGAGAGCCCGGCGAGCGCGAGGGCGGCGAAGGTGCCGAGGCGGAGCGCGCGGGCGGACGGACGCGGGCGAGACGGAGTAGACATGGGGCGGGGAAGAAAGCGCCACGAAAGGGCGGCGCGCGGCGAGGGGAAAATCGAGCGGTGGGTGGGCAGCCGGAGGTCTCGCGGCCACAAAGCCGCGTTGAGCGTGGGAACGAAGGGCGGGTGTGGGGGCGGGGCGGGGGAAGGCAGTGGGTGCGTTGCGCGTCGGGGAGAAGGCAGGCGTCGCACCGGAGCGGGAGCCCAGGCAGACCGGGTGAAACGCGAGGCCGGTCGGGGTTGTGGGGCAAAATCGACGGCGAGACATCCCTGGGGCGGCAGCCGGGCAACGGCGATCCAGGCAATGCAAGCGATTTGTTTTCAGTTGGTTTAGGAGAGAATAGGGGCCGGGCGGAAGCGAGGGCGACGGGTGGCTGCTAATGGCTGGGGTGCGCGTGGCTACTGGGTTAGCGAGAGACCGAGATTGGAATTGTGATCGGCGCGGGAAGGCCGATTGTCCTCTGCATCGCCTCCGCTTAGCGGAGGCTGGGGTAACTAAGAAAGCAAAGCCCGCCGTATAGGGGTATACGGCGGGCACTTTTTTTCCGGGTGCGGGCCGGCGGGGAACAGCGGCTGACGCCGAGCTGCCGCGGTGCGCGGTTGCTACGGATGCAAGGTCCGGGCGAGGAAGGCCTTGATCACGGTGCGGACCTCCGGGGTATCGAAGTCCTTGCCGCCGTGGCCGGCGCCCGGGAGGACGAGGAGTTCGCTCGGGACGCCGGCGGCTTGCAGGCGGGCGTGCAGGCGCCGGCTTTGGTCGACCGGGACTTGCGGATCGGCGTCGCCGTGGAGGATCAAAAAAGGCGGATCGTCGGAGGAAACCTGATACAGTGCGCTGGCGGCGCGGGCGAGTTCGGGGCGGTCACGCACGATGCCGCCGAGGAGGAGGGCGCCGTTGGCCCGGGCGAGGTCGGCGTCGGTCTTGCCGGGGCCGGGGACGTTGGGCGGCATGGTGAGGAGGTCGCTGGGGCCGTAGAGGTCGATGACGGCCCGGACCCGGCTGGACGTTTTTTCACTGGCAGGAGGCGACGTGGTTCCGACCAAGGCGGCGACGTGGCCGCCGGAGGAGCCGCCGGCAATGGCGATACGGCGCGGATCGAGGCCGTAGGCGGCGGCATGGTCGCGGAGCCAACGGATGGCGGCGCGCGGGTCTTCCAGTTGGGCGGGCCAACCGGCGACGGGGAGGAGGCGGACGTCCAGGCTGGCGACGGCGTAGCTCTCGGCGGCGAGCCACTTGAGCGGGCAGTTTTGCTTGGAGCCGTTTTTCCAGCCGCCGCCGTGGACCCAGACCACAACGGGGAGTGGTTTCTCCGGCAGGTGGGCGGGGCGATA
>JBILLY010000034.1:0-14319 GCA_044375835.1 Opitutaceae bacterium | reverse complement strand
GCACCGTTTGGTTCGCCTCCGTCTGGAGCGTTAACTTCGTTTTATGTTTCACACCATCAACGACGCCAAACGGTGCGCTCTTTGGCGACCACGCCGTCAACTGCATGAGCCCGGCTCAGCTCTCGGCTCTCCGCTATTCCTTCCGCCCCGGCCTCAGTCCTTCGAAAAACTCAGCAGCTCGATCTCGAACACCAGCGTCGCGTTGCGCCCGATCTTCGGCGGCTGGCCGCGCGTGCCGTAAGCCATCTCCGGCGGGATGATCACGAGGCGTTTTTCACCCGTCTTCATCAGCTGCAAAACCTGGTCCCAGCCCTCGATCACCATCTCGCGCCGCACCCGGAAGCTGAACGCCTTGTCCGGCTCCGTCGCCTGGTCGAAGATCTTTCCGTCCAGCAGCCGCCCCACGTAGAGCACGTTCACCTTGTCGCCCGGCTTCGGCGAAGCGCCCTGCCCCTCGCGCTCGATGATGTAGCGGATCCCCGTCGTCGTCTTCTTCGCCTGCGGCCACGTCTTCTCGACATACTCGAGATCGGCCGGCGGCAGCTTTTCCCGCTGCGCGTGCGCGAACGGCGCGCCCAGCGCACCCACGAGACCCACGATGGCGAACAGTTTGGCGACGGTTTTCACGGAAGACACGGATATCACTTTGCCGCATCCGTGCCACCCGTGCTAACCCCGGTCAAAGCCTTTCTCCCATGTCCCGCCCCTCCGTCGTCATCCTCTGCCCCAAGGAATTCAAATTCA
Source organism: Opitutaceae bacterium (assembly GCA_044375835.1). Classification (GTDB taxonomy): domain Bacteria; phylum Verrucomicrobiota; class Verrucomicrobiia; order Opitutales; family Opitutaceae; genus ER46. The sequence goes on along the minus strand of JBILLY010000034.1, from coordinate 13,575 downwards.
CCGACCACGACGCCACCGTCGAGCGCCCCCACCTCGCCGACGTCGCCGACCTGAGCACCGTCTGGCTCGACTTCAACGCCCCCTTCCCGCCCGCCGTCCTCGACGCCCGCGCCCTCATCCTCTGGCACGGCCCCCGCGTCACCGCCGAGGTCGTCGCCCGCCTGAAAAACTGCCGCGCCATCATCCGCAACGGCGTCGGCTTCGACAGCGTCGACACCGCCGCCGCCGCCGCCGCCGGCATCCCCGTCTGCAACGTCCCCGACTACGGCACCGAGGAGGTCGCCGACCACGCCATCGCCCTCACGCTCGCCCTCTACCGCCAGCTCTTCCCGCTCGACGCCGAGGCCAAGCGCCTCGGCTGGAAAATCGAGGTCGCGCCCAAAATGCGCCGCCTGCGCACGCAGACCTTCGGCCTCGTCGGCCTCGGCCGCATCGGCACCGCCACCGCCCTCCGCGCCAAGGCCCTCGGCTTCCGCGTCGTCTTCTTCGATCCCTACGCCCCCGCCGGCACCCACAAAGCCGTCGGCCTCGAACGCGTCGCCACCCTCGGCGAGTTGCTCCGCGTCGCCGACACCGTGTCGATCCACTGTCCGCTCAGCGCCGAGACGCGCGGCATGATCGGCGAAAAGGAAATCGCCGCGCTGAAACCCGGCTCGTTCTTGGTCAACACCGCCCGCGGCGACATCGTGCAAAAGGCCCCCGTCTTCGCCGCGCTCCGCTCCGGCCATCTCGCCGGCGCCGGCCTCGACGTCGTGGAAAATGAGCCGCTGCGCACCGCCGACGAAGCCGCCGTGCCCAACCTGATCGTCACCTGCCACGCCGCCTTTTGCTCGCCGGAAGGCATGATCGAGATGCGCACGACCTCCGCCAAAATCGCCCGCGCCGCCGTCCTCGGCGAACCAGTCTGGAACCGCGTGAACTGAGCCGCGCGCGGCGCTGCCGTCGCCGCGCCGCGATCCGCCCGCCCGCAATCGGCGCGCTCCCCGACGCACGGCCCTGTTCGCCGCCGGCGCGGCCTGCCGCGCCCGCGCAACCCGTCCAACCCGCGCCCACCGCCACATTGTCACGTCTCCACGTCGCAACACCGTCGCGCCTCACTCCCGGCCGCCGGGCTTGCACCGCCTTGCTCCGCGCGCCCACGCTGGTTGTCGCCGAGGCCCGCGCCTTCGCCCGCACGCTGGGCCTCCGCACCGGCGAAGATTGGGACCCCTGGTGCCGCATTCCCGGCAACCGCCCGCCCGACATCCCTGCAAACCCCGAAATCAAATACCGCTCCGACGGCTGGCGCAGCTACGCCGACTTCCTCCAGTCTCCGCCGAATTTAAGGGCTCCACCACCCTGGTTTTGACGTCCGCTCGGCGTTGCGTCCTCCTGGCCTCATGTCGCCGCTCGACGAAAAAGAGTATATCCTCTTCTGCGACGAGTCAGACCGGAGAGGCCCCTACTTTTCCAATTTCTACGGGGGTATTCGAGTGCCGGCCTCCCATCTGCGCACGCTCGAACTCACACTGCTCAACCGTCGCCAGCAACTTGGCCTCACAAGCGAGATCAAGTGGGAGAAAGTCGGCCCCGGTGTCGTCGAGCGTTACGAACAGTTCGTTTCTACATTCTTCGATCAGATCGCCGCACAGCACGTGTTCATGCGCGTCATGTTTACTCAAAACGCACGCGCTCCCATCAGCCTTACGCCGGAACAGCTGAGCGACAGTTACTATCTTCTCTACTATCAATTCCTCAAACACGGCTTCGGGCTCGCCTACCTGCCCCCGCATAACCAACCGCCGCGCCTTCGCATCTACCTCGATGAAATCGGCGACACTCGCGAGCAGGTGGCCAAGTTCAAGGGATTCGTGCGCGGCCTCCCAGACACCAAAACGATCCGCGCCGCGGGCGGGCTGATCTTGGAAGAGTCCGCCATCGCCGAGGTTCGGTCCCACGACCACATCGTTATGCAAGCGCTCGATGTCGTCCTCGGCTCAATCACTTTTCGCCTGAACAACAAGCACCTCGCCAAACTTCCCGGTGAGACTACGCGTGGGAAGCGCACCGTCGCGAAGGAGCGGCTCTACAAGTTCATCTTGGACGAGATCAAACGCGTGACCGGAAAAAAGGCGTTCAACATCGGAATCACCACAGGACTCTCGGAGTTTCCCGGAGGTCGATGGAATGACCCCTACCTTCACTGGTGTTTCACGCCCCGCGAGCACACGTTCGATCCAAGGGCAGTCAAACCATGAAAAAACACCGCCCCGTTTGGACCTACATCAGACTCTGACGACAGGCGTCAGCATTCGGTCAAACAGGGCGATGCCGAATACCATCGGCGCGACGACCACAAAATCAAGATTAGACTCCGTGCCGATAGCAGTCCGCCCTCACACCGCCGACGCCGCGGGCTTGTCGCGCAGGTAGGCGCCTTTCGCGCGGAGCTCGGCCTGCAGGGCGAGCACGTCGACTTCGTCGGGGCGCACGCCGCGGCGGAGCGCCTGCTGGGCCGCGCACCACGTCAACGCCCACCGGAAAATCGGCTCCGCGCCGACCTGCCCGCGAGGCGTTATCCCACGCCCCAACCGGGGCGATACGCGTGACCGGGCCCGAGCAACCGGTCGGCTTCCGGGAAGTGCGGAAAACGCATCCCCGCCGCATCCCACTCGAGGCGCGCCTGCGTGCGTTGCGCGACGACACCCAGCAACACCAACTCCGTCAGCGGCGCGGCATAGTCGAAGTGCGAACCGCAGGCCGGCCCGCCGCGGATAGCCCGGCACCATTCCTGGTAATGCCCGCCGGCGATCCGCGGGATCGATTTCGGCGGCAACGCGCCCGCCAGCGCCTTCATCCGCGCTTCGGGCAACAGCCGCGCCGATGCACTGTGCGACGCCACCCACATCGTGCCCTCGGTGCCGTGGAAGAGACTGCCGCCGCCCTCGGCCAGGCGGAAACCCGGCACCGGCACCGGCGGGCGCAGCGCTCCGTCGAACCAACGCAACTCCACGGGACCGCGGCCGGCCCGCGCGGGAAACCGCCACGTCACCGCGGACGACGCGGGAAACGTCCCGGGATACCGCGCCGTCGTGGCGGCCTCGACGCTCGTCGGCGCACCGAGGTCGAGGGCGTAGCAGGGCGCATCGAGTTGGTGGCAGCCCATGTCGCCGAGCGAGCCCGTGCCGAAGGCCGTGAAGCCGCGCCACCGCATCGGCACAAATTCGGGCCGATACGGCCGGGCCGGCGAGGCGCCGAGCCACAGGTCCCAGTCGAGCGTCGGCGGCGGCACGGCATCCGCCGCGCCGGCATCGGGATCGAAGTCCGCCGGCAAAAACCACGGCGCCCGGGGCCGATCCGTCCATGTGTCGACCGTATGCACCTCGCCCAGCAAGCCCGCCTGCACCCACTCGCGCGCGAGCCGGATGCCTTCGGCCGCGCGGCCTTGGTTGCCCATCTGGGTGACGACTCCGGCGGCCTTGGCCGCGGCCTGCAGCGCCCGGACCTCCGCGATGCAACGGCACATCGGCTTCTCCACGAGCAGGTGCTTGCGCCGCGCGACCGCGGCCATCGCGATCGGGAAGTGCATGTGGTCGGGTGTCGCCACCACCACCGCATCGATGCCGTCGCTCATCTCGTCGAACATCACCCGGTAGTCTTTGAACCACCGCGCGTCCGTGAACTTCGCGAGCAGCGGCGCGATCGCGGGGTCCGCCAGGCCGTCGAGCCGGCCGCGCTGGTCGTCGACGTCGCAGAACGCCACGAACTGCTCGTCCTTCAGTCCGCCCATGGCGATCCGGCCGCGCCCGCCGACCCCGACAAGCGCGAGGCGCAGGCGTTCGTTCGGCGACGGCGCCGCGCGCCCGCGCAGCGCCGGCGGCAAGATAAGAAGCGAACCGCCGAGGGCGCTGTGCGCCAAAAAACGGCGGCGTGACGAGGTCCGTGGTGTCATCGTGAAAATCGTCCGCGCCCGCGCGGCGCGACCGGAGCATGGCGCGCGCTCAACGCCGCGCGCCGTGCAGCTCCCGGAACTGCTCCAGCCCTTCCCACGCGATCCGCTGCAGGTCGGTCCGGTCGCGCGCGGAAAAGACCCGCGTGAGCGCGCCTCCATCGCGGTCGCGATCGCGGTGCTGGTCGTCGAACCGGTTGTCCGTCACGGTCCCGAACCGCAGCCCCTGCGGACTGCGCTGGAACAGCGCGCCGTAAAAGGTGCACGCGGTCAGATACGCCATCGTCTGGTTCAGGTGCGCGTCGTTGACGAACCGCAGCGTCAGCTCCGGCCGGACTTGCTGGCAACGCAGCGCGACCAGCGACATCGGCACGGCGTCCGCACGGAGGCGCACCGCGAGCCCGGCGAGGGCGCGGGCCTTGGCCAACACCGGCGCGGCATCGGGCGCCGCGTCGAGCGGTCGCGCGTGCTGGGTCGAGGGCGTCGTTTCATACAGGATCACCCGCGCCCCCTCGGCTTGCGCGATCGCCGCAAACTTCGGCGCAAACTCGAAAAAGCCCGCGCGCCCGGCCGGGTCCAGGTCGTCCTGATACGACTGCAGCACGACGACATCCCACGTGCGGCGCGACGCCGCCGGCTCGGCGGCGAGCGTCCGATGATGGCGGAGTGCGGCGGCGACATGCTGCGCCGATATTCCGTCGGTCGCGCGCGCGGCCGACGGCTCCGCTTCGGCCCGCCGCCGGCGCTCCTGCTCCGCCTCGAGCAGAGTGATCGCGGCCTGCACGTCCGCGGCGGAGATCGAGGCCCGCCGGATCAGATTCGGGGTCTGCAACGCCCAGTGGTGGGCCAAGGTGCGCCCGCCGTAGATGACCGTGGCCACATCGAACCGCAGGCCCGGTTGTCCCTCCTCGGCGAGCGCCGCGACGACGCGGGTGAGCTCGTGGCGGGCGGTGAAACTGTTGCCGACGAAGAGCACGCGCAGCGTGCGGGGCTCCGTGGCCGGCGCGGCGGCGGCACCGCCGCCGAGGAGCAGGAGCGATGCGAGGACCCACGCGCCGGCGCGGAGCAGAGCCCGGCGCCGTCCCGGGCGGCGCGGATGGTGAGCAGGTGAGGACCGGAGGAGGCAGGTCATTTTTCCCCTCCGGCGCCGCCACCGGTCCCTTTCCACCAGGCCTCCGGATCGAAGTCCGGATTCTTCTCCGGCAGCTTGGCCCCGACGGCGCGCCACCAGCGCTCGAGGTTGGCGCGGAGCTCCGCGGCCTTCGCCGGCTGCGCGGCAGCGAGGTCGCGCGTCTCGCCGAGGTCGGCGCTCAGGTTGTAGAGCTCGGTGCGGGGACCGAGCACGAGCCGGCCGTAGGGCACGTCGTCCGGCGTGAGGCCCCGCGTGTCGAGGTAGTCGCCGAACCAGTGGATCAGTTTCCAATCGCCCTGCCGGATCACGGCGCAGGGCGAGCGACCGTAGGGCACCGTGTAGGTGGGCATGTGCCAGTAGAGCGTGTCGCGCTGCAGGGAGCCGCTCTGCCGCAGCAACGGCAGCAGGCTCTCCCCGTCGAGCACGTGTCCGGCCGGCGGCCGCGCCCCCGCGAGCGCCGCAAATGTGGGATAGAAGTCGACGAAGTGCACCGGCGTCGCGCACTCGCTGCCGGGGCGCACCGTGCCGGGCCAGCGGACGAGCAGCGGCACGCGGATGCCGCCCTCGTAGGGCGAGCCCTTGCCTTCGCGCAGCGCGCCGTTGTCGGACACGCGCGAGAGGCCGCCGTTGTCGCCGGCGAAAATCACGACGGTGCGTTCCGTCAGGCCGAGCTCGTCGAGCCGCCGCAGCAGCCGGCCGACCTCGGCGTCCATGTGTTCGAGCATGGCCAGGTAGTCGGCGGTGGGACGCTCGGAAAACTTTCCGCCGGGAGTGGAGCTGCGGCGGAAGCCGCGCGCGACGTGTTTCTCGACGAGCGCCTTGGGCGCGGCGAAGGGCGCGTGGGGCGTGAGGTGCGCGGCGTAGGCGAACCAAGGACGGTCGCGGTGGGCGGCGATGAAGCCGAGGATGTCGTCGGTGATCGCCGTGGCAGCCTTGTCGTCGCGGTGCTCCGCGGGATTCGCAGGGCCCGCGAAGTCGAAGCCGTAGGCGTCGAAATACTTTCCGTCGTCGCGCCGCCGCAGCTGCGCGACGAAGGCGTTGTTCGCGATGTGCCACTTGCCGCTCAGGCCGGTGGCATACCCGGCACTCCGCAACGTGCGCGCCAGGTGCGCGACCGTGGGCGGGAGCGCAAGGTCGGTCACGGGCGGACGCAGGTAGGCCTTGGGCGGCTCTTTCTCGGCGATGACTTTGAAGAGCCCGGTGCGGCCGCCGTATTGCCCGGAGAGCAAGGCCGCGCGGGTGGGCGAGCACTGGGCATCGGCGTAGGCCTGCGTGAACCGCATCCCTTGCGCGGCCAGCCGGTCGAGGTGGGGCGTGAGCGCATCGCGGTTGCCGTAGCAGCGCAGCCCGGTCCAGCCGAGGTCGTCGGTCAGAATGAACAGGATGTTGGGCCGGCTGCCCGCCGGCCCCTCGGCGCGCGCGTCCGCCGCGGCCAGACCGGCCGCAACCGCGAGCACGCCGGCCGGGAGAAAACGGAGCAGGCGGCGGAAGCGTGAAGCGAGGGACATGATGGTTTTCCAGGCGTTGGGCGCGGCGGCGGACTACAGCTCGACCTGGAGCGAGAGGATCACCTGCCGCGGCGTGCGGTAGGTGAAGATCGACGGCGTGCCGTCGGTGAGGACCTGCGTGGGAATGAGGCCGCGGCGGTCGAGCAGGTTCCGGACGTTGAGCTGCAGTTTCCAATCCGACTTGAGCCGCAGCAGCGTCAGCCGGCGGAGCGACCAGCTCGCAAACGCATCGACCGCCAGTTCCGCCTCGCCGGCGTAGGGCCGCTTCAAATCCAGCACCGACTGCCCGGCCGGCAGTGTGGTCAGCGCGTAGCCGAGCGCGTTGGCACTGCGCCAGCGGCCGCCGAGTCCGGCGGTCGCGCCGCGCAGCCGGCCTTCGGTGAAGGCATAGGTGAGCACGCCGTTGACGCGCCACTCGCGCTGGTTGGCGACGACGATGCCGTCGGTGGCGACGAGCGGATCGCGCTGCGTCGCGACCCACTGGTCATACATCTGGCGCACGGACTGCGCACTGGTGGCCGTGTAGCGCTCGACGTCCCAGCCCGCGCCGAAGGTGCGCCACACCGGCAGCCGCTGCTCCACCCAGCGCCACCACGTGTCGTCGATCTGCGTGACCGTCCGCTGGCGGCCCACGTTCAGCATGCCGCGCCAGTTCGGCGACGGATTCACCGTCAGCTCGATGTCGTAGCCCGTGGCCTCGGAGGTGTTTGTCACCTGGTAGTTCGCATTGCCGTAGCGGGTCAGGTCCATGCCCTGCAGCGGCGTGGCCGGCGCGACCTGCAGAATGCGCCGCTCGATGTTCATCGGGATCGTGCGCAGGGCGCTGACGATATTGTCCGGGCGGCTGTTCCGCTGGTCGTTGACGAAGCGGTTGACGCGGAGGCTGAGTTTGCCGTCCGCGAGATGGACGCTGGCGCCGTAGTCGCGGCCTTCGCCGTTGGAGCCCGGGATCGGGGTGCCGAAGGGATCGAACCACGTCGCCTCCTGCACGGCGAAGTTGGCCGAGTCGGCGTAGTGGATCGACAACCACCGCCACGGGCGGCCCACGAGTCCCCAGTTGATCGACTGGCCGTTGGCGAAGTTGTCCCACGCGTTGGCAAAACGCGTGTCGCCGAGGGCCGGAAACATCCCGTTCGCCCGCCGTGTGGTCGACGCCGCGTCGAGCGAGGTCTTCATCCGCACGCGGCTCTCGCGCCAACCGTAGGTGGCGATGAGCCGGTCCTTGAGCAGGTAGGCCTGGTCGGCGAGGGAGCGGGAAATGACGTTGCGCACCGTGCCGGTGGCGGCGGCGTAGGAGCCGTCGGGATTGTCATACATCCGGGCCTCGACGGGCTCCCCGCCGGGGCCGTTGAAAGCCAGCGTGGGTTTGAAATCGAGCGCTCCGCCCGGCACGGGCGGGATGACGTGATCCAGCCCGTTGCCGAGATAGGTGCGCACGATCAGCAGGCGGGAGGCATCGCCGAGATTGGCGCGCGCCGCCGGCGTCAGAAAGGCCGGCGTGCCCGCGACGATCAGACGCGAGGCCTGCGCCGTCGTGCGGAAATCGGAATCGCTGACCATGGCCGCCAGCCGGTGGCGGCCCAGCCACCCGATCCGTCCCTGGCGGCGGGTGAAATCGAGGTCGTAGGCCGCGGTCAACCGCAGCTCCTGCCGATCGTCGTAGCTGCGGGTGCCGAGGGGATTGGTCTGCGAGTAGAGTTTGCCGAAGTTCGCGTTGGGCGTCGCGCCGTCGGGCAGGAGGCGGTTGCCGTCCACGAAGACATCGAAGCTGTTGTTGCCGTCGATCCAGCTGCCCTGGCGGGTGACGGCCCGCTCGCGCATGAAGCCGGCCTCGAGCTGGAGATCGCGCTTGATCCGCTGCTCGACGAAGGCGTTGAGCACCCGCCCGCGCACGCGCACCATGTGGCCGGTCCCGTAGATGTTCGCGTAGGGATCGTAGACGTCCGGCCGCACCAGACTCCATTCGTAGGCCTGGTCCTGCAGCGTCCGCGCCCGCGTGTGCGCGCCGACGACATTCACGGTGTTCAGCCAGGCGGAGACGGGCTGGTTGGCGGGGCTGTTGCCGGTGACGTAGACGAGACTCGCGTTGCCGTTGCGGGTGAAAACCGGAGCCAGGCCGCCCGCGGCGATGCGAGTCGTCAGCGTCGCGGCCGGCGCGGCGCCGGTGATGCCGGCGTTATCGAACGACGGACGGCCGCCGTCGAGCCACGGGGTGACGTAGTCGTGGACCGGAATCATCGACGCGCGCGACGCCTCGCGGTCGGCCCACTCGGCGTGCACGCGCACCGTGGTGGCCGGCAAGGGGCGCCACGTCGCCGTGCCGTGGAGCCGGCGGTTCACGTCGTCGTTGGTCTTGCGGAACGTGCGGTTGTTGGCGTCGAGCGCGAGCAGGCGCAGCGCGGCGCGCTGCGGCGCGAGAACGAGATTCGTGTCGAACGTCGCGCGATGGCCGGCGAAGTTGTCGCGCCGGTAGGCGAGCACGGTGCGCGGGCGGAAGCCGGCTTGCTTGAGGCTGCCGTCGGTGATGCCGCCGGGATTGCCGAGCCCGAAGAGGATCGCGTTGGGCCCGCTCGCGATGGTCACGCGCTCGGTGTTGTAGGCGTCGAGGTCGAGGCTCGTCTCGAAGAAACTGCGCAGCACCGTCACGGCGCCGAGGCCGCGGATGCGGTTGTTGTTGCCGACGTCGAGCACGCCGAAGCCGACGCCGCGGTCGCCGCCCGGGGTGTATTCGAGATAGCCCTCGACGTTGGTCGAGTAGAGATAGACCTCCTCCAGATTCGCGAGACCGAGGTCGCTCATCAGCTCCGGCGTGAACACCGAGATCTGGGCCGCGACATCCTGCAGCGGAGTCTGGAGGCGGCTGCCCGCGAGGGTGCTGCCGGCGGCATAGCCGCGGTCCCGGTCGGTGGTGAGCACGAAAGGCGAGAGCTGCACCGCGGTCCCCGGGTCCGAAGCCGCGGCCGGACGCCCGGCGGCGTCGGCGCGCTCGGCGCGGTCCGCGTTCGGGTCGGGGGCGCCCCGGCGCACGGCCAGCGCGCCGCCGGCCGGATCGCGGTTGGCGACCAAACCCGTGCCCGCAACCAGCAGGTCGAGCGCCTCCCGCACAGCATATTGGCCGGAGACGGCGTTCGTGCGGATGCCGCGGAGCGCCGCGGGCGAGAAGAGAATCTCGCTGTCCGCCTGATCCGCGAAACGGGCGAGCGCTTCGGGCGCCTCGGCGGCGGGAATCTCGAAGCGGCGCGTCGCCTCCGCGGCGGAGACGACGGACATGAGCAGCGCGACGGCGACCGCGGCCAGTCGCGCGGCCCTTCGGAAGGAAAGTGGGGTCATGGGGCGGGGCGTTCGGCGAACTAGACACGCGGGGCCGGCGTTTCCATTAACCTCCCGCGGCATTTCCGCCCCGCCTCAAGGCGACCGCGGCGAGGTCCGGTCGGCGGCGCGCAGCACGATCTGGCCGTGCTCTCCGAGAGTCGCCCGCACGCCGAAGTCGGACGCGAGCAAGCGGAGAAACCCCTCGACGTTGTCCGAGCGAAACCGCGCCGTGAGCCGCAGGCCGCCGACCGTCGCGTCGCCGGCCCGGAGCACGACGGGGTTGTGGCGGTTGAATTCGGCGAGCATCACCGTCAGCGCTTCGTCGTTGAAACTCAGCAGCCGCGGCTGCCACGCGAGGCGGCGGGCCAGTTCGTCCGCCGTGAGTTGGCTGATCGTGGGCGCGCCGGCCGCGGCGTCCAGCGGCACCCAGGCCCGCTGCCCGACCCGCAACTCGGGCAACGCGCCGACTCCGGCCGTGCCGCCCGCGACGGCCACCCGCCCTTCGGTGAGGATCACTTCGACGGAACGCTCGGCCAGCCGCACGTTGAACGCCGTCCCGACCGCCCGCACCGCGACCCCGGCGGCCACCACCACGAACGGCCGGCCCGGATCCTTGGCGACGGCAAACGCCGCCTCGCCCTGCTCCAGCCGCACTCGCCGCTCGCCCGGCAGGAATTCGACGGTCACCTCGGCCCCGCGGTTGAGCCGCACGACCGAGCCATCCGCCAGCGTGCGCTCCTCGATCGGCGCGAGCCGCGGCACGCTCCCGGCAACCGCTGCCTGCGGCGCAGCCGCCGGCCCGGGCGTCGCCGGCCGCCACCACAGTGAGAAAACCCCGGCCGCCACCGCGACGGGCAACGCCACCCGCACCAGCCGACCGGGCCATGTGCGCCGCCACCCGGCCCGCGGCGCCAGCAGGTCGGGATCAGGCGCCGCCGGCAGCGCTGTTTCCAAGCCGGCGATCCGATCAAACGCATCCCAGGTGCCGCGCTGGCGCGCCATCGCCTCCGCATGCCGCGGATCGGCCGTCAGCCACTGCAGATACTCGTCCTGCTCGGCCGGAGACAGGCCGCGATCCTGCCGCATCACCCAGCGCGCGGCGGCCGCGGCCCGGCCGCCGTCGTCGCGCTCCGCGTCTCCCTGGGTCGGCCCGTTCATGGCTGGCGCGGCGGCCGATCCCCGTGCCGCTGGAAAAACTCCGAACACTTGCGGATCCCGATCGCCCCCTGCACCTCGACGGTGTTTTCCGAGATGCCGAGGCGACGCGCGATCTCCTGCTGCGAGAGGCCGTAGATTTTCCGCAGCGTGAACACCTGGCGGCAGCGTTCCGGCAACGACCGCACCGCCCGGATCAGCAGCTGGATGTCCTCGGCCTTGGCGACCGCCTCGGGCACGCCGTCGGCCGCATCCGGGATGCCGGCGACTTCGACGGCGACCGAGGCATCCGGATGGGTGTAACTCCGGTGCCGCACTTGGTTGAGCGCGAGATTGCGCGCCGTCTGGAAAAGAAAGGCCTTCGGGGAAACCACCGTGCCGCGGGCGCGGGCCTGCAGCAATCGCGCGAAGGCATCCTGCACGATGTCGTCGATCTCCACCTGCGTCCCAAACCGACCCTGCAGCCAAGCGCGCAGCAGCGGCTCATGGGGCAGAACCTGCTCCACGAACCACGGGACGTGATCGGGCTCCGGGGACGACATGCGGGGATACGGGGGCGGAGAAACCAGTGGCACCTATGACCCGCGGGCGAGCCGTTTCCGTTAAGCGCTTCCCCCGGCCCGACACACCTTCGCCGCCCGCCCCGCGCAGGCACCGCCGGCCGACGCCGAACGCCGCGCCCGTTTTCCCCGGTCCGACCCTGGCGGGCTGGGCCGGGGCCAACGGCCCACCGACGCGCGGCGGCCCACGACGAAACCAGCGCCGCAGGGCGCGGCGACTCCGGCTGTTTCTCGGCGACGGGTGGGTGTCCCCGCTCGGTTCCCGCGCCTCGATCTCACCGTGCCGCGAGTTTCGCGCGGTCGGCGGGCGAGGCGGGGACAAACGGCTGCGCCGCCTCGCCCGTCCAACGCATCAGGGTGAGATCGCCGGTTTGTTTCCCCTTCGGGCCGGAGCCTTTCGCGATGTAGAAAAGGCCATGCCCGATCGGCTGGAGCCCGACATCGGCCTTCTGGTTCCAACCCCGGAGGCCGGTGGCGTCGTCCTTGAGGCCCTCGGCGGCCAGCGCCAGCAAGCGGCCTTGTGCGGTGCCCTTGCCGCCGGGACCGGGCACGCCGATGAGCTCGCCGAGCGTAGGCGGCGTGCGCGCGTCGACGGCAAAGAGGAGATAGTTCGGAAACGACGGTTTGGTGCCCTTGTAGACGCCGAGGAGCCAGCGCTGCGACGCCTCGTCGTAGGCGAGGTTCTGCACGCCGTAGGTGGTGTTGCCGGTGCGCACGAAATACTTCCCGTGCACCGTCGCGGGACCGCTGTGGTGCGGCGCGACCTCCGAGAGCGGGCGCTCGTAGCGCGCCCAGTCGGCGGTGTCGTATTGCAACAGCACCTGGTGATCGTTGTCGGTGCGCGCGGCGTTGGCGTAGATCCCGTAGGCCACCGTGAGCAGCCGCGGCCCGTCGGTGCGGCCGAACTGCGGGCCGAAGCTCACGCCGTCGATGCCGGAGCAGCCGTAGCGGTGGTCGGGCGTCTTCGCGACGTCGCCGTCGAACTTGCCGTCGCCGTCCAGGTCGGCGGCGTAGTCCTGCGCCACCTCGGGCAGAAAAACCGTGCGAAAGAGGTCCGACTGCGTGGCCTCGATGCCGACGCGGTCGATCCGGCTGACGTCGATCACCGCGATGTAGAAGGCGCGGTCCTTCTTGTATTCCAGCGAGCCGTAGACGCGGCCGTCGCGCGGGTTGAAATCCAGATCGCCGAGGTGACCGGCCCAGCCCACGAGCGTGCCGACGAGTTGGCCGCTGAAATCGTATTTCGCGAGCAGCGTGGTGAACGAGTAGTAGATGAAGCCGCCCCGCAGATCGACGGCGATGCCCTGGACGTGGCTCGTGGGCCAGGTGCCGCCATTCTGGGTGAGCGGCGGCACGGGCGCCGCGGGCGCCGCCGCCAGCATGCGGCCCGCGAGCAGACCGAAGAGAAAGAGAATCGTTTTCATGGGGAAAAGTCGCGGGGCCGTGCCATGACAACCGGTCGTCACGGCGCGACTCAAGCCGCCTCAGAACGTGCCCTGGACGCCGAAATTCCGGAGCGAGCCGCGGACATCGCGGAACTGGAGGCGACCGCGCCCGCCGGAGCCCCGCGTCGCGGCCTGCGTGCCCGTGTGCCCCGGGGCGACGGTCACTTCGCCCGCCGGCACGCCCGCGACGCCGTAGGCGCCGGCGCCGTCGGTGAAGGCGCCGCGGTGGGAGCCCTCCACGCGGCTGGCGATCGCGCCGGTCGCCGGCTGCACCCGCGCCGCCGCGGACAGCAGGCCCAGTCCGGAGAAACCAACCCGGGCCGCGCGGATTTCCACCGAGGACAAGGTTTGCATAGGGATTCGGGTTGGCAGCTGAATCGATATTCAGCATTTCGATTCCAATCGATAACTCGCCGCGTCTCGGGCTGTCAATGCACCCGCCCGTAACGAATGCGCGACACCGCCGCGCGACCGTCATTCGCCCCGCCCGGCGTCACTCCCGCCGTCCCGCCGCCCGCGGCGAACTCCGCCGGCC
>JBILLY010000659.1:0-3517 GCA_044375835.1 Opitutaceae bacterium | reverse complement strand
CGCCCGCCCCCGCCCGCTATCGCTTCACCGTCACGCGCACCTCATAGACCCACGGCCACCGTTTCCCCGTCACGAACAGCCGGTCGCCCGCCGCATCGTAGGCGATGCCGTTGAGCACATCCGTGTCCGGCCGGCGTTCGTTCGCCGGCAACAGTCCCGCAAAATCCACCACCCCGCGCACCGCCCCCGTCGCCGGATCGATCCGCACCACCTCGTCCGTCTGCCAGACATTCGCCCACACTTCGCCGCCGATCCACTCCAGCTCGTTCAGCTGTGCCACCGGCTTGCTCGCCGCCGTCACCTCCGTCGTCCGCACCACCGCAAACGTCGCCGGATCCAGCCACCGCAACCGGTTCGTCCCGTCGCTCAGGATCAGCAGTTTCCCGTCCGTCGCCAGCCCCCACCCTTCGCCCTCGTAGGCGAATTCCCGCTCCAGCCGGAACGTGTCCGCATCGTAGACAAACCCCTTCCGCGACTGCCACGTCAGCTGGAACGCCTTGTCCCCGATCACCGCGAGCCCTTCTGCGAAATACTGCGCCGCCAGCGCCACGCGTTTCACCACGCGCCCCGTCTTCACCTCCACCTCGCGCAGCGTCGACTGCCCGTTCAGCCCCGTGCTCTCCAAAAAACCGCCGTTCCGCCACACCAGCCCCTGCGTGAATGCCCCCCGATCGTGCGGCCACGCCGCCACCACCTCGTAGCCGTAGCGCGGGATCGCCGCCGCTCCACCCCCACCGCCTCCCGCCCCGCTTGCCGCCGTCGCAACCGCCGGCGACACCGGCACCGACGGCACCCGCGCCGCCTCCTTCTTGCCGCACGCCGTCGCGCCCAACCCCAACGCGAGCACCCACACCAGTCGCTTCCATCCGTCCGCCCGCCGCGCGCCGCCGCTCGCACCCGCCGCCGTCGCCACCCTTCCCGCCGTCGTCTCGCCCGTCCCCGGGCGCCGCGCGACCATTCGCCCCGCCTCCGGCCCGGCCCCGCCCGCGCCGTCGCGGCCGACGCCTCCGTCGCACCCCGCGCGACTCGAAACCGGATTTGCGTTTTTCATGCGCGCCGGGGCTAATCGTCGCTCTCCCGCACTTCAACCTCTCTCTTCCGTGCCCGCCTCTCCCGCGCCTTCGGCCCCCGCCGCCTCGCTCCCGCCTCCTCCGCTCCTCTACGCCGACACCGAGCGCAGCCCCGACGCCCTCTACTTCGGCCGCGTTTCCGTCCCCGATGCCTTCATCGCCTTCGGCTGCCGCGACCGCAAATACGCCGTCGTCAGCGCCCTCGAATTCGGCCGCGTCAAACGCACCTCCGCCTTCGACGTCGTCCTCCCCCTCGAGCCTTACCTGAAACTCGCCCGCGAGACCTGGCCCCAGCGCAAACCCGGCCCCGCCGAGGTCATTTTCCTCCTCTCCCGCGAACTCGGCCAAAAGTCCTTCACCGTCCCCGACGACTTTCCCGCCGGCCTCTACGAAAAACTCTACGAACTCGGCCTCGATCTCGTCGTCGCCGACGGCCCCCTCTTCCCCGCCCGCGAACTGAAAAGCACCGCCGAAGTCGCCGCCATCCGCGAGGGCAACCGCTGCTCCGCCCTCGGTTTCGCCGCCGCCGAAAAAATCCTCCGCGCCAGCAAGGTCCGCGGCCGCTCCCTCGTCTACCGCGGCCAACCCCTCACCAGCGAAACCCTCAAGTTCGCGATCGAGCTCGCCTGCCTCGAAGCCGGCGCCGTCTCCGCCAACACCATCGTCGCCGGCGGCAACCAAGCCTGCGATCCCCACGACCGCGGCACCGGCCCGCTCCGCGCCCACGAACTCATCATCGTCGACATCTTCCCGCGCGTCACCCGCACCGGTTTCCACGGCGACATGACGCGGACCTTCCTCCGCGGCCGCGCCTCCGACGCCCAGCGCGCCCTCGTCGCCGCCGTCCGCGCCGCCCAACTCGCCGCCCTCGGCGCCATCCGCACCGGCGCCACCGGCCGCGATGTCCACGCCCAGTGCGTCCAAGTCTTCACCGCCCGCGGCTACGAGACCAAGACCACGCCCAAGGGCTCCGTCGGCTTCTTCCACGGCACCGGCCACGGCCTCGGTCTCGCCGTCCACGAACCGCCGCGCATGAGCGGCGCCGTCGACTACACTCTGAAAAAGGGCTCCGTCGTCACCGTCGAACCCGGCCTCTACTACCCCGGCCTCGGCGGCTGCCGCATCGAGGACGTCGTCCAAGTCACCGACCGCGCCCCGCGTTTCCTCTCCGACTACCCCTACGACTGGGAACTCTGAGCCCACCTCCATCGGACTCCCGCGCCGCCGCCCCCGCTCAACCTCCGCCCCGCTCCAACGACCGGCGCTCTCCGCTCTGGACCCTGAGCCTCTCAGCTCAGCTCCGATCTCCCAATTCTCAGCTCTCAACTCCCAGCTCACGCGCCCCGCCCCCGCATGAAAGGCCTCGCCCCCCTCCTCCGCAAAATCAGCCGGCTCCGCATCCTCGTCGTCGGCGATGTCATGCTCGACCATTACATCTGGGGCGACGCCACGCGCATCTCTCCCGAGGCCCCCGTCCCCGTCGTCGACATCGCCCGCGACTCCTGGACCGCCGGCGGCGCCGCCAACGTCGCTCTCAACATCGCCTCCCTCGGCGCCGCCTGCACCGTCGCCGGCTACTTCGGCCGCGACGAAGCCGGCGTGAAACTCTCCACCATCCTCCACGGCAAACGCATCGCCACCGTCGAGACGCCCGGCGCCGCCCCGACGATCGTCAAGACCCGCGTCCTCGTGCAGCACCAGCAACTCTGCCGCCTCGACCGCGAAGCCCCGCCCACCGCCTACCACATCCCGCTCTCCCGCCTCGACGCCCTCCTCGCCCGGCCCCTCGCCGAATGCGACGCCGTCATCCTCTCCGACTACGCCAAAGGCATCCTCACCGACGAAATCGTCGCCCGCGTCACCACGCTCGCCCGCGCCGCCGGCAAGTTCATCGCCCTCGATCCCAAGCCCAAGCGCCGCCTCTCCTTCCACGGCCTCGACCTCATCACGCCCAACAAGCGCGAGTCCCTCCAGCTCGCCGGCATCGAACCCGCCCCGCACACCAAGTTCGCCGCCGCCGACGTCTGCGCCCGCCTCCACGAGCTCTACGCCACCAAGCACCTCGTCGTCACTCTCGGCGAAGACGGCATGCTCCTCAGCTCCGACGGCAAGATCCTCAAAACCATCCCGACCGCCGCCCGCGAAGTCTACGATGTCTCCGGCGCCGGCGACACCTCCCTCGCCGCCCTCGTCCTCGCCCTCTGCGCCGGCGCCCCGCTCGAAACCGCCGCCCACTTCGCCAACGCCGCCGCCGGCGTCGTCGTCGGCAAGCTCGGCACCGCCACCGTCACGCCGAAGGAACTCACCGACTACGTGAACCACCGCTGACGCGCCCCGCCCGCCCAACTCCGCCCGCCCTGCTCCGCTCCGACCCGAATCTGCATCCCGAAATCTCAACTCTGAAATTTCAAATCCGCCCGCCCGCCCCGTGCCCGCCTCGCCCGCCC
>JBILLY010000068.1:0-11622 GCA_044375835.1 Opitutaceae bacterium | reverse complement strand
GATGCAGTTGCCGCCCTCAACGCCAGAGCCGGTCCACACCAACTCATCTGGCCTTCAATTGCATGAGTCCGGCTGAGCACCCGACGCCCACCGAGATCGGTCATCAGCGAGACGTAGTTCTGGCCGCGACAGAAACGCTGCTCGTCCATGCCGACTCCCTTCGCCGCTTCCGTGGAACGGCGGAGCAGCCCACGTTCCATGGCTCGGCGCACGATCTCTTGGAGGTATGCCAGTCCACATCCAGGATCTCCATCGCTTGCACAAGCGAACGGGCCGCCTCGATGACGTTCACGGCGAACGCCTCGAACATCGCCGTGAAGCGACCGTGCGGTTCCGCCCGGGGCGGGGTGCACAGTCACTTCGCCAAGTTCCGGACGCTGGCAGCGCGGCACGCGGGCTCGAGTCACCGTCGCGAAGTGAATCACGTCCAGATGCCGCCATTGTCGTTGCGGCGCATGATCGCAACGCGAACAAGCCCGCCGGCATAGCGGGCACGTCACCGCCCAGTAGCGTCATGCTCAACCTCCGCCTCGACCCGATTCGCTTTCGACAGCAAACCCACCCGCCGCGCCCGCCAAGGCGACTTGATGCCCAACAGCAGAGCGCAATGTGCGACCACCGCCGCTTCTGCAGCTGCGTTCTGCTTCGATGACTCTGCGATGCGCCGACCCTGCAAGCCCCCTCGCAGGCTTCAATCCTGCCTCCCCCTTGCTTTTCGTTCCCAGCGCTTTGGCGCCGCAACCGGAGGCGAAGCCCAGTCCGCCCGAAGCCCGTTCTCGGGCTCCCCGCGCACCTACATCTGAGCCCCACAGAATCCCCGAAGAACCCCACTATGGAGACCTCTTCAGGCGGGTCGGGCTCCTTGGTCCAAGAGCAAGGCGGCCTGCTCGTGCCGTGCGGGGGCTCCGGCCCTACCCGGCGCGGAATCACCGCAATTGCATGCGCGGATCGCGCCCTCCGCTTCGCCACGGCGGCGCGCACCGGCATTCCACAGAGGGAAACGTCCAAAGGCACCCGATACGGCATGGAGTCGACGAGTTCCTGCAATCCCACCGTCGAGTCTACTCCGGAGTTCGCCTCGCCGGCGAATGCCGCGTGGGCGCGCAACACGATCGTTTCGTAGGCTGCGAAGAAATGCACCGAAGGCAGCCTGGTGCGAACTCCTACCGCGTGACACGGACTCGGTCGTTCTCTTCTGGTTTCGGCCCACTTTGAGGTCAGCGTTCCCGGGAGCGCCGACATCTCTACGTCGTGGTCCGGTCTTTTCCGCTCGGTGTAAACTTCGCCGGCGTGCTTCCCTCCGCGGCCGCAGAAAAACTCCGTCCCGGGACGGCGAACAGTCCTCAGCGCACCGCCTGAATCGACACACACCGTCGCGCGACGAGGTGCGCACCGAACCACGCACCGCCGGAGCTACGGCGATGCCACATACCTGAGGAAAAACGCTTCGGTTTCGAGGTCGTGCCGCGTTCCCCGGGAAGTCATCCCGCCCCACGAGAATTCACCCCGCGTGAGCTTTGGCGTGATCGCCGATTTCCCCTGCGAGGCGCGGGCCCCGGCCGCGCTGGCCTGCCCCCCCCATCCACGGTCCGGGCGTGATCTTCTGGTCCCGCGCGGCAATCTGCGCCCACAGAGGACGCAGGCATCGATCCACCGCCGCTGCCCGCGCGCCCTGCCCCGGGACTCGCTCAAAGGGTCCCTAGTCCCAGCGCGCCGCACGCATTGTCATCCGCGTCGTTGAGCTGGATTCCTCGATCTTCACCTTGGCTCAATTGGGCTGACTTGGCGCGGCGTTATGCCGGCTGCCCCCTCGGAAAATGGCAACGGACACCCTTGGGGGCCAAAACGAGCGCATTCCAAGTCATCCCGCCTCTACCCCGCCTTTCCTATCGGCGCTGCGGCGAGTCCAGCGCCGCCCCTCGGTCTCGAGCGGCAAAGAGTTCCTCGAACAGAGGGACCAGCCGTATCGCGCCCTTCGTGCTCAGATGATGCGCGTCTCGATAGAGGGAGCGCCCGTCCGCCGCAATTCTACAGCGGTCGGCCTCAGCCATGAAGAACGGCAAGGACTCCAGAAACCGCACGCCCGGCACGGCAATCGCGGAGAACATCTCGTCTTGGACCCGCGACGCGCTCCGGTGTTGCGCCAACGTCAAGGCGTGCTCCTCCAGTGGACGATCGAAGAGCACCGCAGCTGCCAGCGCTTTCGGAACATCAACGTTGTGTTGCGGCACCTGTTTCATGATCCAAATCGCCGCACCGGCTTCCCGGAGCGCCGCAATGGTCGTCTGCAAGCCCATCCGCATCCGACCGTCCTCGTCGTCATAACCGTGCCACGCGGCAGCCAGCAGGACGGCACGCACCCGCTTCGCCCGCACGAAATCCAATACGGCCTGATTGAAGGCCCGCGACTCACCGCGCAAGCTGAAGCCCCCGCTGCTTTCATAGCCGAGCAACGGCAACGTCGACGGGTGGGTAGCAGCCGCCGCGCGGACCCCGTTCTTCCGGGCAAGCAGATCGATCGCCGGCAAGATCGCCCCCGCGTGGCTGTCGCCCCATACCAGCAAGTCCAAAGCTGCGGTCGCGTCGCGCACACCGAGCGGTTGGAACGCCCCCTCCCGAGCGTCCTGCAATGTCGTGTTCGCCGTGGGCATGGCATCGTCGCGGCCCGCGAAATAGTCGCGCGCAGCCTGTGGTATGCGTTGCGGCACGCCGTGCGCGAAAACCACCGCCATACCCGCGGCCGCCAGTGCCGCGGATGCACAGCCGGCCGCCACGAACAGATGCCGGCGCTCGTGCAATATACTTCTCTTACGGAAAGGCTGCTCGACCCACCGCCAAGTCACCGCCGACACGACAAGACTCGCCAGAAGAAGTATCGCTTGCCTCGACCCCGGCGCCTCGGAAAGCCCCCAATAGTTGGCAAAGGTCAACATCGGCCAATGCCAAAGATAGAGCGAATATGATATCAGTCCGATGAAGACCAGAGGCCGGAACTCGAGTATCCGGGCAAGCGACGTGGGCGCGTCCCGATTGGCCCAAAGCAACGCCACCGTGCCACCGCAGGGCAACAGCGCCGCCACACCGGGGAACGGCGTTTCCGCCCCGAAGCACGTGACCGCAATCCCGATCGCCAACAGACCGCCCCAACTCATCGCCTCGGCAACCAGCCTCGGCATCGGTGTGGTCGGCCGACAAACGGCCAAGACGGCGCCTGCCAGCAATTCCCACGCGCGCGTCGGCAGGAGAAAATAGGATGCACCCGGAAACCGGTAGGTCGCCCAGACGCCGAGTCCGAACGAGAGCAGGCCCGCTCCGAACAGGATCGCGCCGACATGCCGCCGGCCGAATCGCACCAACCCGAGCAAGGCCCACGGCAACAGCACGTAGAATTGTTCCTCCACCGCCAGCGACCACGTGTTCAACAACGGCTTGGTCTCCGCCACCGGCGCAAAATATCCCGACTCCATCCAAAAATTCACATTCGCCACGAGCAGCACCTGCGCCACCACCGACCGGCCAAGTCGCGCGAAATCCTCGGGCATCATCACAAACCATGCCGCCGCGAGCGTGGCCGAGGTCACCACCGCAAGCGCCGGCAATAGCCTCCGGATCCGCCTTTCCCAGAAGTTCACGATGCTGAACCTGCCGGTTTCGATCTCTTCCAGAACCAAGGACGAAATGAGATAGCCCGAAATCACAAAGAATACATCGACCCCGACAAACCCCCCGGGGCAGCCCATTTTGGCGTGAAACAAAATGACCGGCAGAACCGCGATCGCTCTCAAACCGTCGATGTAGGCATGGTATTTTATGCCCGTCGCTTCTGTGAAACCTTCCGGCGATAGCGAGCCACAAAGGCATCTCTCCCATCCCGAAAACGTCGGCGCGCGGTCTACGGGTTTGACCTCCCACCCACGCCCTCAAACGGCCCGGATGCGCTGTCGCCCTTCGGCCCAAACCACGGCGTCACGCCAATCCCGCACGCAGGCTGCCCCACCCATGCGGTGCGCATCTTGCCGCAGGACACTCGGGCTGGTGAGCTCAGGCTAGGCCGTTGGCACTGGCCTGCACCTTGAGGTCCGTCAGCTTGCCGCCGCCAGCCTGAGCAGGTCCGGCAACTCGACGCGCTTCTCGTAAAGCGCCTTGCCGACGATCACGCCGTCCAGATTCGCGTGACGTCGCGCGAGCTCCGCCAGTTTTACCACATCCTCGCGCCGGCTCACGCCGCCGCTGGCGATCACATTGCTTGTCCCGATTGCCAGCATCGCCTCCTGCGCGGCGAAATTCGGCCCCGTCAGCATCCCGTCGGTGCCGATGTCCGTGTAGATGATCGTCCGCACGCCGAGCGCACCCATGCGCCGCGCGAGGTCGAGCGCGCCGGTGCCCGTCGTGTCGACCCAGCCCTTCACCGCCACCTTGCCGTCCTTCGCGTCGATGCCGACGGCGATCTTGTCGCCGAAACTGCGCACCAACTCGCCGACGAAACTCTCGCTCTCCGCCGCCCGCGTGCCGATCACGACGCGGCTCACGCCGAAACCGAGCGCGCGCTCCACCGCCGCCCGTGTGCGCAGTCCGCCGCCGAGCTGCACCCTCATGCCCAGCGCCGCGATCGCCTGCACCGCCGCGAGATTCCGCGGCTCGCCCGCAAACGCCCCGTCGAGGTCGACTACGTGCACCCAGCCGCTGCCGGCGGCTCGAAACTCCGCGGCCACATCCGCCGGATTCTCGGCGTAGACCGTCTCCTGGTCGGCGCGCCCCTGCGTCAGCCGCACACAGCGGCCGCCCTTGATGTCGATGGCGGGATAAATCGTCATTCGCGGAAAACGCTTTGCGCCGCCTCCGCCCGGCGCGAGACTAAACCTTATGTCGACTTACCACGTTCCCGCTTTTCTGGCCGAACTGCTCCATGCCCGCTCCCCGTCCGGCTACGAAGCCGAAGCGCAGGCCGTCTTCGACCGCCACGTGAAGGCCGCGGCCGATGCCTACGCCAACGACGCCCTCGGCAACCGCATCGCCACGCTCAACCCGAAGGGCGATCCCGTGCTCATGCTCGCCGGCCACATGGACGAACTCGGCCTGATGGTCACCTACATCAACAAGGACGGCTACCTCTACTTCGACACCATCGGCGGCCACGATCTGGGCGTCATCTCCGGTCGCCGCGTCATCATCCGGACGGCCGGCGGCCCCGTCAAAGGCGTCACCGGCAAACGCGCGATCCATCTCATGGACGACGAGGACCGCAAGAAAGTGCCGAAGAAACACGAGATCTGGATCGACATCGGCGTCCGCACCAAGGCCGAAGCCCTCGAGCGGGTCGCCATCGGCGACGTCGCCACCTACGACCACGAACTCGAGATGTTCTCCGGCAGCATCGGCACCGCCCGCGCCTTCGACAACAAGGTCGGCGCCTACGTGGTCGGCGAGACGCTCATCCGCTTGGCCAAAGCCCGGAAAAAACTCGCCGCCAAAGTCGTCGCCGTCGCCACCGCCCAGGAAGAAATCGGCGTCCGCGGCGCCACCACCGCCGCCTATCTGGTCAATCCCCATATCGCCGTCGCCGTCGACGTCGCCCACGCCACGGACCATCCGGACTGCGACAACCGCAAGTTCGGCGAAACGAAACTCGGCGGCGGCCCCATCCTTTGCCGCGGCGCCAACATCAATCCGAAAATTTTCGACCGCCTGGTGCGCGCCGCCAAGAAAGCCCGCATCCCGTATCAGATCGAAGCGGACCCGCGCCCGACCGGCACCGACGCCCGCGCCATCCAGATGGGCCGCGGCGGCATCGCCACCGGCCTCGTGAGCATCCCGCTCCGCTACATGCACACGCCGAGCGAGGTCGTCGACCTCGAGGATGTGGAGCGTTGCGTCGCGTTGCTGGTGGAGTTCGCCCTCGGCCTCGAGACCGGCGACTACGCCCACTGGTAGGATTCAGCGGCGACAGGCGCGCCGGCGCCAGACCACCAGCGCCAACATCGCGCATCCGACGACGGCCGAAGCTTCCGCCGGCTCCGGGATCGCCGTCATGATCGTCGAGTAGTAGGCAGGCACACTGGCGACATAGGTCACGTCGCCAAAGACGGCCGTCGATGCCGGCTGGTTGTTGTAGGTGCCTACCGCGCCCAGAATTCCCGCCAGCTCCCAGCGCGCGCCGTTCTTGAAAAAAACCGCCCCGCCCGAGTCCCCCGTGGCGCCCTGCGCCTCGCCCGTCACCGCGTCGAAGTCCGTGTAGAACGCCGTCGTGCTGCCCGTGCCGATGTCGTAGGTCGTGGTGCCGTCGATCTGGTTGGTGCCCCACCGCTTCGTGCTGCCCGAGCCCCACGCGTAACCCGACGCATTCGCCCCGGTGGAGTCGGGCAACGCCTGCCACGTCCAAGCCGCGCCGCTCGTGCTGCCCGAGGAATTGCCGTTCGTGTTGACGCTCCAGAAGGACTGCGCCGCCGCTCGGTTCGCGCCGTCGCCGATCATCACCACCGTGGACCCCGCCGCCGGCGCCGCGCTCGCCAGCGTCAACGACGGCAAACCCGGGTCCGCCGCGATCCGGAAAAGCAACAGATCCGTCGGCGTGCCGTTGGAATTCCGAATCGTCAGGGCCGACCCGGGCACCGCCGCATACGTCCCGGAGGAGAACGTGATGCTGCCCGCCCCCACGTGGGTCGCGGTCAGCACCCAGAAACCGCCGCCATGGCTGCCGAGGTAGACGCCGGACGAGCCCACGTTGGCCCAACCGGGGTCGTCCCCGGGAGCCGTCGTGTTGATCGTCCCGTCCGACCCAGCGATTATGACGGCACGAGCCGCCGACGCGGCAAGCAGCCACCCCAAAGCCCATCGCGCCAGTGAAGACCGCATCGCCGAAGGCACCGCCGCCGACTCAAGCCGCGTCCTGCTTGGGCTCCACTTTCGACGCGCGGCGCAACGTCGGCTTGCGCCTGCCCGCCACCACCGCGGCGTCGATCACGACTTCGGTCACATCGTCGCGCTGGGGCAGCTCATACATCACCTCGAGCATGAGATTCTCCATGATCGACCGCAGCGCCCGCGCCCCGGTCTTGAGTTCGATGGCCTTGGCCGCGATCGCCCGGACCGCATCGGGCGTGATCTTGAGGCGGACACCGTCCATCGCGAAGAGCTTCGAATACTGCTTCACCATCGCGTTCTTCGTGCGCAGCAAAATTTTCTCGAGATCGGCCACCGCCAGCTGATCGAGCACGGAAACCACCGGCAGGCGGCCGATGAACTCCGGGATCATGCCGAATCGGATGAGATCCTCCGGCGCCAACGCCTTCATCATCTGCTCCGGGTCGAGCGAAGCCGCATGCTGCGCGGTGGCCGCCGAAAACCCGAGGCTGCGCGAGCCTTTCCGTCGTTGCACGATTCCCTCCAGCCCCACGAACGCGCCGCCGCAGATGAAGAGGATATTCGAGGTGTTGATCTGGATGTATTCCTGGTTCGGATGCTTGCGGCCGCCTTGCGGCGGCACGTTGCACGTCGTGCCCTCGAGGATCTTGAGCAAAGCCTGCTGCACGCCTTCGCCCGACACGTCGCGGGTGATCGAGACGTTCTCCGTCTTGCGGCCGATCTTGTCGATTTCGTCGATGTAGATGATGCCGCACTCCGCCTTCTTCACGTCGTAGTTCGCGGCCTGCAGCAGCCGCAGCACCACGTTCTCCACGTCCTCGCCCACATACCCCGCCTCGGTCAGCGTCGTGGCGTCGGAGATTGCGAACGGCACGTCGAGAATCTTGGCGAGTGTGCGCGCCAACAAAGTCTTCCCCGAGCCGGTGGGACCGACGAGCAGGATGTTGCTTTTCTCCACCTCGACGTCGGAAAACTCCGGCGAGATCGCGGCCGAATCCTTCGTCTGGCCCGCATCGAACATCAGCCGCTTGTAGTGGTTGTAGACGGCGACGGAGAGGACCTTCTTCGCGTGGTCCTGCGCGATCACGAAATCGTCGAGCGTCTTCTTGATCTCGGACGGCTTCACCAGGCGAAAGGCCGGCTTGGCTTCGACCGCCGGAACCTTCACCTCGCGGTCGATGATCGTCTTGCAGACGTTGACGCAGGAGTCGCAGATGTAGACGCCGGGGCCCGCGATGATCTTTTTGACCTCCGCCTGCGATTTCCCGCAGAAGGAGCAAAGGGTCATGCGCGCGGATTTAGCCATGACCCGAGAGTGCGCCGGTGCCGGCGCTAGTCGAGGACGGAGTTCAGCGGACGCTGCGCCGCCGGACCGCTCAGGCCGCCGTCCGCACCGCCGAATTCACTTCGCGCGTGGACGTCACGACATGGTCCACGATGCCGTAGTCTTTGGCCTCGAGCGCGCTCATGTAGTAGTCGCGGTCGGAATCTTTTTCGATCTGTTCGGCGCTCTTGCCCGTGTGTTTGGCGAGGGCCTCGTTGAGGGTCTTGCGCCAGCGCAGGATCTCGCGCGCCGCGATGGCGATGTCGGCCGTCTGGCCGCCCGCACCGCCGCTGGGCTGGTGGATCATCACCCGGCTGTTCGGCAGGGCGAAACGTTTGCCCTTGGTCCCGGCCGAAAGGAGCACCGTGCTCATGCTCGCCGCCATGCCGAGGCAGTAGGTGACGATGTCGCACTGCAGGAAGTTCATCGTGTCATAGATGGCCATGCCACCGGTGACGACGCCGCCGGGCGAATTGATGTAGAGGTGGATGTCCTTCTTCGAATCCTCCATCTGGAGATACAGCATCTGGGCGATGACCAAATTGGCCACGTTGTCATCGATCGGCGTGCCGATGAACAGAATGCGGTCTTTGAGGAGCCGCGAGAACACGCTCATGGGCCGCGTCTCGCGACCGTTGTTGTCCCAGATGGTTACGTCGTAGCTCACAGGAGGATTGGGTCGTTGGTTGCGTCGCTCAGGCCTTCGCCTCGAGCGTCGTGACCTTAGCCTTGGAGAGCACGAAATCAACCGCCTTGTCGAAAATGATCGCCTGCTGCACCGAACGGATCTGTTCGCGGTCGGAGCCGAGCGCCTTGGCGATTTTGTCGGGCTTCTGCTGGGTGCGCATGGCCTCGTTGTAGATGAAGTTGTTGAGGTCGTCGTTGGTGACCTCGATTTTCTCCTGCTCCGCGATCTTCGCGAGGATGAGCTGCAGCTTCACGCGGTTGTGCGCCGCTTTCTTGGCGCCCTCGAAGAGTTCCTTCTTGTCCTTCTCGAACTGCTCCTGCGGCACACCGCGGCGCATGTTCTCCTCGATGAACTGGCGCAGCACGCTCTGCGTCTCCGCTTCGACCAGCGAGTCCGGCACCGGGAAATCCACCGCCGCGGCGAGCTGTTCGGTGATCTGGCGGCGCTGGTTGGCGCGGTTCTGGCGCTCCTTCTGCAGCTTGAGATTGTTCTTCACCTGCGACTGGAGGCCGGCGAGGTCGTCGACCTGGTGTGCTTTGAAAAACTCCGCGTCGAGGGCCGGCAGCACTCGCTCGCGGATTTCCTGCACCTCGACCGTGTAGACGGCGGTCTTGCCGGCGAGGGCCGGCACGGCGGCGAATTCGGCCGGGAACGCGATCGTGACGTCCTTCTTTTCGCCGGGCTTGATGCCGGCCAATTGCTGGCCCAGGCCGGGGATCACGCCTTCGTTGGCGCCTTCCACTTCCTCCCAGGTCTGCGGCACCTTGCCGTAAAGCTGCTTGTCGGGCGCGAGGTCGGTGATCTCATGCCCGTCGATTTTCCCCTCGTAGGCCAGCTTCACGTAGTCGCCCTTCTGGGCGGGACGGTCGGCGGCCTTGAAATCGGCGCGCTCGGAGCGGAGCCCTTCGATGACCTTTTCGACTTCGGCGTCGGCTGCATCGGTCGGCGTAATTTCGGTCGGCAAATCCGTGTAGACGGGAATCGAAAACTCGGGCCGGACGTCCACCGTGATCGTGATCGTCGCGGCGTTGCCCGTGGCGATCGTGCCTTCCTCGACGTTCACGATGTTGATCACGTCGAGCTTCTCTTTCTCCATCGCGTCGCGGTAGGCCTTGGCGAGCACCTTCTGCTTGAACTCGTTTGCGATCTCCTTGGCGAAGCGCTTCGCCACCATCGCCGCGGGGACCTTGCCGGGACGGAAACCCGGGATGCTCGCGACCTTGGCAATCTCGGCGACCACGGCTTTGTGCTCGGCGTCGACTTCGCTCGGATCAAGCGCGACGGTGAGACTCTTGCGAGTGAGGGAGACCTGGTTGAGTTGGACGTTCACGGCGGAAGTGCGGACGGGTTTTGTGTTGAAAGAATTGTCCACGGTAGGGCGGGCCGGAGGTCGGTCAATGACGGATTCTGCACGCTTGCCCGCCGGCGGCGCGGGGCGTTTCGTCGAGCCGATGCCCGCGCTCCGCTCGCTCATCGGACAGTTCCCGGCCCTGGTGTTGGACACCGCGTCCTCCCTCGTCCAAATCGGCCTGCTCCGGGCCGACGGATCGGCGCGCTGGGAGACTTCCGCCGAAGAGGCCGGCACCGGGCTTTTCCGCTGCCTCGAACGCCTCGGGGTCGGGCCGGCCGACGCCGGATGCCTGCTCCATTGCGAAGGCCCCGGCTCCGTCCTTGGCATCCGGACATCCGCGATGGCGATCCGAACCTGGCAGATCGTATCCGCCCGTCCGGTCTTCGCCTACAACAGCCTCGCGCTCTTGGCCCATGCCGCCGCCAGGCCGGACCTCGCGTTCATCGCCGACGCGCGTCGGGACACCTGGCATCACTATGCGCTCGCGTCGGGATTCTCGCGACGGGCCACGGCGGACTTGGCTGGGCAGCTGGCCACGGCGGAGTCCTTTCGCGCGTGGACGCCGCTGCCGCCCGGCGTGATGCGCCTGCCCTACGTTGTCGCGGATCTGTTGCAGCGCGTCCCGGACGCCGATCTCTTTCGGCCGACCGACTCGCCCGACGCCTACCTGCACGAGGAACCGGCCTACGCGAACTGGACACCCGCGGTGCACCGGGCGCCCGGGCGTTGACCCCCGGGCGCCGCGCCTACTTGCCGATGCCCATGGCGCGAAACCCGATCGCCCGGAGTTTGGCCAGATCCAGAATATTGCGTCCGTCGAACACAAACGCCGGCTGCTGCATGCCGGCGTGGATCCTGGCATAGTCGAGAGTTTTGAATTCATCCCATTCCGTCACCACGGCGATGGCATGCGCGCCCAGCGCCGCTTCGTAGGCGGAGCCGACGACGCTCAGCCGCGCGTCATCCTTGCCCTTCCCGAGCACGTCGTCGCGGATCTCGTGCGCCGGCACCTTCGGGTCGTAAACCACCACGCGCGCCTGCTCCGCGAGCAGGTCGCGGCAGACGGCGATCGCCGCGGACTCGCGCGTGTCGTTGGTGTCCTTTTTGAACGCAAAGCCGAGGACGGCGATTTTTTTGTCGGCGACCGTGTTGAAAAGGGTGCGCACGATTTTCGCGGCGAAGCGGTGCTTCTGCCAGTCGTTCATCTTGACCACCGCCTCCCAGTAGCCCGCGACTTCCGGCAAACCGAAGTGTTCGCAGAGGTAGACGAGGTTGAGGATGTCTTTCTGGAAGCAGGAGCCGCCGAATCCGACCGAAGCCTTCAGAAACTTCGGACCGATGCGCGAGTCCCTGCCGATCGCATTGGCCACCTCGTCCACGTCGGCGCCCGTGGCCTCG